>JBBQJK010000302.1:0-3770 GCA_038325835.1 Gammaproteobacteria bacterium | reverse complement strand
AACCCCACCCAGGGTCTGCGGCGAACGGTGATTCCGGTCATGGGAGAGTACCTGCGCTCCAGGGGCGAGGCGGACGATCCCCTTGGGGAAGACGGGCATAGCCCGGTTCCGGGTCTCGTGCACCGCTATCCGGACCGGGTTCTGCTGCTGGTTACCAATTTCTGTTCGGTCTACTGCCGGTACTGCACACGGGCCCGCATGGTGGGTTCGGTTGGCGAGCGCAGTATCCGCAAACATGACCTGGAACAGGCCATTGACTACATTGCGGGCAATCCCGTAATTCGGGACGTCCTCCTGTCCGGGGGGGACCCGCTCAGTCTGGACGACGAACGGCTTGAATGGATTTTGTCCCGTCTGCGGGCAATTCCGCACGTCGAATTCATCCGGATCGGCTCAAAGCAGCCTGTGGTGCAACCGCAGCGGGTCACCCCGGCACTGGTCCGCATCCTGAAGCGTTATCACCCGCTGTGGATGAGCCTGCACTTCACGCACCCGGATGAACTCACGCCCGAAGTCGCGGAAGCCTGCGCCCGGCTTGCCGATGCCGGCATTCCGCTGGGGAGCCAGACCGTACTCCTGAAGGGCGTGAACGACGATATCGCCACGATGAAATCCCTGGTCCAGGGGCTGTTGCGCATCCGGGTACGGCCCTACTACCTGTACCAGTGCGATCCGATCTCGGGTTCCGCTCACTTCAGGACGACCGTCCAGACGGGAATCGACATCATTCGGGGGCTCCGCGGGCACACCACGGGCTATGCGGTGCCCACCTACGTCATCGATGCCCCGGCCGGCGGTGGCAAGATTCCCGTCTCGCCGGACTACATCGTGGGCCGGGAGGGGGACGACCTGCTGCTTACGAATTACGCCAATGGGTCTTACCGCTACCCCGATCCGCAAACTGAAGCGGCAGGATGCGAGTCGGCCTGACCTATGACCTCCGCGAGGAGTATCTCGCCGCGGGCTACAGCGACGTTGATACCGCGGAGTTCGACCAGCCGGAAACCATCGATAGCATCGCGAGTGCCCTCCGTAACCTGGCCCTCGATATCGACCGGATAGGCAACGCCCGACAGCTGACGACGCGCCTCGCCGCGGGTGACCGCTGGGACCTGGTTTTCAACTTCTGCGAGGGTCTCCATGGCTTCGGCAGGGAATCCCTGGTGCCCGCACTCCTCGATGCCTGGCAGATTCCCTATGTGTTCTCCGACCCCCTGGCCTGTGCGGTGACCCTGCACAAGGGCGTGGCCAAGCACGTGGTCCGGGGGCACGGACTGGCCACTGCGAGCTTTGCCGTGATTGAGTCGGCGAGTGAGGTCCAGCGCCTGAATCTGCGCTACCCGTTGTTCGCGAAACCGGTGGCTGAGGGCACCGGCAAGGGTATATCAACCGCGTCGCGCGCCTCCTCCCCTGATGAACTGGTAACCGTCTGCGCCGCGCTGCTGACACGTTACCGGCAGCCGGTTCTGATCGAAGAGTTTCTGCCCGGGCGTGAGTTCACGGTGGGCCTGGTCGGGACGGGGGCCGAAGCCGAGGCCATTGGCACCATGGAAGTCCACCTGGGTCCCAAGGCGGATGCAGGGATATACACCTTCGACAATAAGGCGCACTGGGAGGGCCGTGTAACCTACTCACTGCTGACAGAACAGCCGCTTCTGACTGCCGTGGAGGCGCTGGCCCTGGACGCTTGGCGGGCCCTTGGCTGCAGGGACGGTGGCCGGCTCGATATCCGGCTCGATGCGGTCGGAGTGCCCAACTTTCTCGAAGCCAATCCCCTGGCCGGTCTGCTACCAGGACACTCAGACCTCCCGTTCATCTGTGACTTCAAGGGAATTCCCTACGGCGAACTGATCCGCCGCATCGTGGTCTCGGCCGTAGTGAGGGCTGGACTCCCCGTCACCACACTTCTCGGCACGAGAATAGCGGCGTGACCGGCAAGACTGTACTGATCCTGCACAACTCGGTAACCCACGAGTCGACGGCGGATGCCCGGGACATACTTGAGCAGATGGCCTGTGTACAGGCGGCGCTCGTCGGCCGCGGCTATAGGGTTCCGACCCTGGCGATCGACCTCCGTCTCGACGCGGTAAAAGCCCTGCTGAAGGAAGAGCCACCCGACATCGTCTTCAATCTGGTGGAGGCTATCGATGATTCCGGACAGCTTGTCCCGATCGCCACCGCGCTCCTTGATCACCTGCAGATTCCCTATACCGGTGCCAGCACAGAGGGCCTGCTGATCACCGGCAACAAGATTCTGGCAAAGCAGTGGCTCCGGGCCCACGGCCTGGCTACCGCTGACTGGTGGGACGGCGTATCCCCGGTTCCGGCCTATCCAGGCCCCGGACGCTGGATTACCAAGCCGGTGAGCGAAGACGCCTCCATCGGCATGGACGACGAGTCGGTAGTCGACGATTTTCTGGACGTTCCCGAGAGGGTCGCCGCCCGCGAGACGCTGCGCAAGTATCGCTGGTTCGCGGAGCGTTACGTGGAAGGCCGGGAGATAAACGTCGCAGTGCTGGACGGCCCCGGCGGGCCGGAGGTGCTCCCCATCCCGGAAATCGAGTTCGTCGATTACCCCGACGACAAGCCCCGGATCGTCGGGTACGCCGCCAAGTGGCACGACGATTCATTCGAAGCCCGAAACACCGTGCGCCGCTTCGTTAATCCGGTTCGCGAAGCCGCTCTCTGCGCCGAACTGGGGCGGGTGGCGCTGAAATGCTGGCATATTTTTCAGTTGCGGGGCTACGCCCGGGTGGATTTTCGGGTAGACGCGGAGGGCACTCCCTGGGTTCTCGAGATCAACGCCAACCCCTGCATATCGCCGGATGCCGGCTTTGCCGCCGCCCTTGAACAAGCCGGGATCCCCTACGACGAAGGCATCGAGCGCATCGTTGCCGTTGCGCGCTACGGCTAGGTCTGGCTCCTCGTGGCGATGACGTTCAGATCCAGCCTCAGGATCTCTGACCCAAAGAAGATCGAGAAGCTGGTGGGGGAGACCGGGTTCTTTAGTGTGGAGGAAACGGCCATTGCCCGTGAACTGGCCGATGAGGGCCTGGCACAGGGCAGTTCCAGCCACTACCGGTTCATCCTTGCAGGGAGTGGGGTGCGCGTGCTGGGCTATGCCTGCTTCGGCCGGGTGCCCTGTACCAGCGCCGCCTGGGATCTGTACTGGATTGCCGTCACTCCGGTAGCCCAGGGACAACACCTCGGCAGGGATCTGCTGCAGAGGGTGGAGTCGGCGATACTTCTTGCCGGCGGCACCCACGTCTATGCGGATACGTCGTCCCGGGGGCAGTACGCACCCACCCGCGCGTTCTATGCCCGCAGGGGCTACCAGAAGGCGGCAGATTTCCCGGACTTCTATGCTCCCGGAGACGGCAAGATCGTCTATGCAAAGGCGCTGGGTGTTTCCAGAGTCTAGGGAGCGAGATGAGGCAGAACGAGCGTAGCGAGGCTCAACACCAGAAAGAAGCCGCCCGTGTCGGTAATGGTGGTGAGCACGGGACCAGCTGCCAGCGCCGGATCGACTCGCATCCTCTTTAGCACCAACGGCAGCGCGCCACCGACGACCACGGCGACCAGGGTGTTGGCCGCCAGCGCAGTCCCAACGACGAGGCCCAACCAGGGATTGCCCTTCCAGAGCCATGCTACACAGGCCAGGAGCAGACCCAAAACGACACCCGTTACCAGCCCGAGAACGAGCTCTTTCAGGCACACCCGGGCGACATCAGAAGGCTTGATGATGTCGAGGGCCAGCTCCCGCATGCTGA
>JBBQJK010000301.1:0-3785 GCA_038325835.1 Gammaproteobacteria bacterium | reverse complement strand
TGGTGCCCGCAGAAGTGGCCCCCGGCGCGGAATACATCGCCGCCCCACAGTACCTGCTGATGGGCGTGATCCTGCTCAGTGTCGTGGCGTGGCTCGGGTGCCTGATCGCACGCCGCTTCTGACGCCGCCGCCGGCGAAGTTCACGCCCTATGCGGCGGCCCGCACGCTGCCCAATATCGTGGTCGACGGTCCGCCATTGCCATCGACGGTGCTCAGCCTCTCCCACTGGCCGAACAACCAGTCACCACCCGAAGTGCGGCGCGACACCTCCACGGCCACCGTCTTCGCCTACCTGGATACCCCGCATCTGCACCAGGACGTGGCCTGGGCGACCAGCAATCACTTCGATGAAGACGGCTTGTTTAGCATGTATGCCGTTACTGAGCCCGAACGTGCACTGGACGACCGCGAACTGCTGATTGCTGCGTCTTTTGCCGGGGACTTCGGTGTGGTCACCAACCCGGAAGGGGCGCGGCTGTGTTTCGCCGTCGAGGCGCTCACGGATCCTGAGGTTTCCCCACTGCCTGCAGAGGTCTTTGCGGAGCCTGACAGGGTGTCTGCGCTCTACACCGCGCTGCTGGAATCCCTGCCGCCGCTGCTGCGGGATCTCCGCACCGGCTGGCCCCGCTACGGTGATCTCTGGGCGCTGCAGGATGAGCACCTGACAGCCAGTCGCGCCCTCCTGGCTGATGGCGTTGTCACACTGGTGGAGTCACCCGCGCTGGACCTGGCTGTCGTCCGGATTCCCTCCTACCTTCGGCGGCGGATCGTCCGGCGCTACCTTGTGGACGAGTCCGCTGCGGTTCACCCCTTCGCCATCAACAGCGCGACCCGGTGTTCCCGGATCCTGCGGGTGCAGGGCAACCACTACGAGTTTGAGTACCGGTACGAGAGCTGGGTGCAGCTGGCGACGCGCCGCGTGGCTTTGCGCGTGCGCCTGGAGGGACTGGCTACGCGGCTGAACGAACTGGAGGGTGGCCCGGGCTGGGTTGCCGAGGATCCAACGGGTACCGCGCCCCGCCTGTATCGTCCAGACGGCACAGCGTCCACAATAGATCTCGACTCATTTCTTCTTGAGCTTGAAGCAGCGCTGACCTCGGCGCCCGTCGCCTGGGATCCCTACGACTGGCTGAAATCTGGAGGCATGGCATGACACTGGCAGGACTGCTACTGGCGGCTGGAGGGGCTTCGCGCTTCGGCTCACCGAAGGTACTGGCCCCTTACCGGGGCAAGCCCCTGGTCTGGCGCGGGGTCAGGCTGCTCGCGCCCCGCTGTCCCGCTGGCGTGCATGTCGTCGTCGGGCCTTCCGCGGCTGGAGTCCGTGCAGCCCTGGCTGGCGAAGCAGCTACTCTGGTTGAAAACCCGGACTGGGGTCGCGGCCTGTCCACTTCGCTCGTGAGCGGCGTGGCGGCTCTCCCGCCGGAGGCCGACGCGGTGCTCATTCTTCTTTGCGACCAGCCCGCTGTCACGGCGGAGGATCTCGACGCATTGATCGCAGCCTGGCAAGTCGAGCCGGAGCTGATCGCAGCGGCCGGATTCAACGAGAGGCTGGGACCACCCGTCATTATTCCCCGCGCCTTCTGGCCCCAACTGGCAGCGCTCCGGGGTGATCAGGGGGCCCGAAGCCTCCTGGAGTGGCACACGGAACGCGCCACCGTCGACATGCCCCACGCGGCGCTGGACGTCGACACGCCGGAAGATCTGGCGCGGCTCGAAGCGGCTCCGGCACAATGAGTCATGGTCGCTATCCAGGTTGAATACTTCGCCGTGCTCCGGGAGCACGTGGGCCACGCGCGGGAGCACCTGACCACCACTGCCACCACGGTAGGCCAGCTCTATGCCGAACTGGACCAGCGCTACGCCTTCCCTGAGGTTGGCCGGGTCAAGGTGGCGGTGAACGACGAGTTCCGGGACTGGACATCGCCACTGCAGGACGGGGATTTCGTCGTCTTCATTCCCCCCGTGGCGGGCGGGTGAGTCACTTCGGCTTCAGCCGCGAACCCCTCGCTCCGGAACGTTATCGCGCGCTGGTCGCGGATCCCGTGGCCGGTGGCTACGCCAGCTTCGAAGGCTGGGTGCGCAATCACAACGAGGGCCGCGGCGTGGTCCGCCTGGAATACGAGGGCTATGAGGCCCTGGGGATCAAGGAGGGCAACCGGGTCGTTGTCGAAGCCCTGGCTCGTTTTCCGCTTGCCAGGGCGCACTGCGTCCACCGGCTTGGCGTGCTGGACATCGGCGACCTGGCGGTGTGGGTGGGAGTGACCGCCGCCCATCGGGATGCGGCCTTTGCCGCTTGCCGCTACATCATTGACGAAGTGAAGTCGCGGGTCCCGATCTGGAAGAAGGAGCACTACGCCGAAGGGGACTCCGGCTGGATCAACTGCGAGGTCCAGCCTGCTGACGCTCCCGCTGGATCAGTTCCTCCGTAACCGCAAGCAGGTCCTGCTGGTTCCGGATCTCGGGGCCGTTGGTGGTGTACTTGCCATCGACCACCAGCAATGGGACCCCCTGCACGCGGTACTTCACGGTCAGGTCCTTGGCCCGCTTCAGTTGGCTGTCGACAGAAAAGGACCGGAAGGTCTTGTTGAAGTCAGCAGCCGACACTCCTGCCTGCTCGAAGAGCTGCTGGATGTCCTTTTCTTCCGTCATCGGACGGCTCTCGACGTGGATGGCCCGGAACATCGCCGGGGTGATCTGGTCGAGCTTGCCCAGGGCTTCGGCCGTGTAATAGATCCGGGCGTGAATCTCATTGGTGGGGTTCCAAATGACCGGGATGCGCACGAAGCTCACATCCGCAGGCAGCTTCTTCACCCATTCACTGATCAGGGGCTCCAGGTTGTAGCAGTGGGAGCAGCCGTACCAGAACACCTCGGCAACCTCGATCTTGCCGGGGGAACTGCTGGTCCCCTGAGCCGTGGTGAGGGCGCTGAAATGCTTGCCCTCCTCATACTGCCAGTCTGTCTTGGCCGCCGGCGAGGAGTTATCGGCGAGGACGATTTCCTTGCCCTGGGCAGAGGTGTCCGCCGACGCTGGCGCGACCTTGACGGCCGCATCAGTCCCGGCCGATTCCTCGACGGCAGCGACCACCGGCGCGGTTTCCGCAGCGACATCTGCGGCCGGGGCGGGAGCAGCAATCGGGGCCGTCTCGGCGGTGGCGCCGGTCGAAGCGGGTGCCGGCGCCTTGCCGCACGCGGCGAGAACAGTCAAAACCGTCGCAAGCAGCAGGAATCGAAGCCGGGGCATAAATAGTTCCTTTAAATGACCACGCCGCGCGTCAGCGCAGGCCCTGAATGTAGGACGTCACGGATTTGATATCGTCATCGGTGAGCTGGGCTGAGACGTTACGCATCATCTGCGTGTCACCGTCGGTCGAGCGCTCCTTGGCCCGATAAGCCTTGAGCTGGGCGGCGGCGTAGTTGGCGTGCTGACCGGCGATGCTGGGCCAACCGGCCGCCGGATTGCCCCGACCCGTGGGGCCGTGGCAAGCAAGGCAGGCCGGTACACCGGTGTCCTGGTTGCCGCCGCGGTACAAACGCTCGCCGGCCGTTGCCAGGGCCGGGTCGGCCACGCTGGGTGCCGGTTGCTGCGCAGAGAAGTACGCGGCGAGGTCCTGGATGTCCTCGTCCGAGAGCGGCATGGCCATGCCACTCATCAGGACGTTCTGCCGGGCGCCACTCTTGAAGGAGTTCAGAGACTTGATCAGGTAGCTCTCGTGCTGGCCGGCGATGGATGGCCACTCGGGATTGAGGCTGTTGCCGTCCATCCCGTGACAGGCGGAGCAGGTC
>JBBQJK010000300.1:0-3794 GCA_038325835.1 Gammaproteobacteria bacterium | reverse complement strand
AGCCGGTGGCGCCCTGGTCGTGTACTTTCTTGCGAGTCCGGCGCCTGCAAGGACCCTCGAGAATCCGCGCCAGGTCAGCGCTTACCATTACCCGGAGGAGTATGGCCCGGACAGCCCGACATTCTCGCGGGCGGCGGTCGCTCCCCGGGGTCTCGGGGATCTCCTGCTCATCTCCGGGACAGCCAGTGTTGTCGGCCATCGGACCGTCCACGCAGGCGACGCCGCGGCCCAGGCGGATGAAGCCATGACCAACATTGCGGTGCTCGTCGATGGCGCAAATGAGTTGCTCGACGCCAGGAAATTTTCCATGCAGGCGCTCCAGTACAAGGTGTACGTCCGGCATCCGGAGGACCTTCAGTCGATTCGCCAGGTCATGGCGCAGCGCCTGCCCTACGCGGCACCGACAACCTATCTGCAGGCTGATATCTGTCGCAGCGATCTGCTGGTCGAAATCGAGGCCGCAGGGAATCCTGCGCAGGCATGATCCGCCTGCTTCAAGCACTCTGGGACTACGCGGTGATGTACGTCTCGATGGCGGTCTTCGCCGCGACTTGTCTGGTCCTGTCGGCGGCCGCCCTGCCGCTTTACGCCCTTCTGCCGCGGCCTGCTGGCGTCAGGATTGGCCGTCTCGGCATCAGCCGGGCATCCCGGCTTTACTGCTGGTGGTTGACCCTGGTTGGCGCGTACCGCCTGGACCTCGACGCGCTCGATGCGCTGCGTGACGAGCCGGCCATCATCCTCGCTCCCAACCATCCCTCCATCATCGACGCAATACTGATCCTCGCGCGCCACCCCAATGTGGCCTGTGTGATGAAATCCGACCTGATGAACAATGTTTTCCTCGGCGTCAGCGCACGGCTCGCCGGCTACATCTGCAATCGGCCGCCGCGACGATTCGTGAGGGACTCCGTGGCCGAGCTGCGCAACGGCGGTGTATTGCTGCTGTTTCCGGAGGGGACGCGGACGATTCACGCGCCGGTGAATCCCTTCACCTCCAGTGTTGGCCTGATTGCCAAGCGGGCGGGCGTGCCGGTGCAGGCACTGATCCTGGAGACCGATTCACCGTGTCTGAGCAAGGGCTGGTCGCCAGTCCGGCGGACGTCACTTCCCGTCGGCTTCCGGGTGCGGCTCGGGCGGCGCTTTGAGGCGCCGGACGACGCCCGGACGCTTGATCGCGCGCTGGAAGCCTATTTCCGCGAGGAACTGGCGGATTCACCCCAGAATCGGTGGCTTGCGGCACGGCATCTCCAGCGACAGGCGGGATGACGTTTGCCGGATGCAGTGGCCTTCAGCAACACATGTCGTCCTGATACCGAGCTACAACCCGGGACCCGGGGTATTGGCGACAGTGGCGGCAGCCCGTGCGCAATGGGCGCCGGTGTGGATCGTTGTGGATGGCAGTACCGATGGCACGGCCGCGGAACTGCTGGTGATGGCCAGCCAGGATCCTCACCTCCGCGTCCTCGTTCTGCCGGAAAATCGCGGCAAGGGCGCGGCGGTGCTGCACGGCGTGCACCAGGCTTTGCAGGCAGGCTTCACGCACGTGCTCACGATGGATTCCGATGGCCAGCATCCGGCGGCCCAGATCCCGCAGTTCATGTCAGCGTCGGTGGCGGCGCCGGAGGCGATGATTCTCGGCGAGCCAGTGTTCGACGCCGGCGCCCCGCGGTTGCGCGTGCGCGGACGCCGCATCTCGAACTGGTGGACGAACCTGGAAACCCTCTGGGCCGGCGTCCATGACTCGCTGTTCGGCTTTCGCGTCTACCCGGCAGCGCCGCTGGAGCGGGTCATGCGACACCAGCCCTGGATGCGCCGCTTCGACTTCGATGTGGAAGTCGCCGTCCGCTTGAGCTGGTACGGCCTGCGCTGCGTGAATATCCCGGCCGCCGTCCGGTATTTTCCCGCGGCGGAGGGTGGGGTCTCGCATTTCCGCTATGGCCGCGACAATGCGCTGCTGACCTGGATGCATTTTCGGCTGGTGGTGGAATTTCTGGTGCGACTGCCGGTGCTGGTCAAGAGACGATTGTCAGGGGACTGATTGGCCTGCAACGGGCAGCTTCTGGCCGCGATAGGCCGAGAAGATTCCCACTTCGACATCACGGCTCAGGTTGACAAAGCCGGCCCGCCGCATGGCGTCCAGCACGGCGCCGGGGGCGATGCAGGCCTCTATCGTGTCCCAGTGGTAGCGCATCAACTCCGGCGTGTCCCGGTGCTTCGACAGGCGGGAGGCCAGCCAGGGGACAAAGCGGCGCATATAGGTTTTCAGGGCCCAGCGTGCCAAGGGGGTCGGCGGCACGGTGATCTCAAGAATGCAGAGCATCCCCCCCGCCCTGAGAACCCGCTGGAACTCAGCGAAGGCCGTCGCCAGGTCGTCCAGATGGCGAAGGGCGTAGCCCATGCTGATGAAATCAGCGGAGCCGTCAGCCAGTGGAATGTGCTCGGCACTTCCGGCCAGAAGCCGGACGCCGGCTGGGACCTGCGCATGCTCCAGCATGCCCGGGCTTGGATCCACACCGGTAACCCGGGTTGGATCGCCGACGATCGCCGCAGCCTCGCACGCCACCAGGCCCGTGCCAACGCCCACGTCCACCACCACCATGCCATGTTGAAGGCCGGCATTGATCAGGGCGCGGCGCCGATAGGCGGACCCCGTACCAATGGCCATCGCCCGCTCGACGCGGTCATAGTCCCCGGCGGTGCGGCTGAAGATGTCCCGCACCCATTGGCGGCGCTGTGGCTCGCCCGGGTAGTAGCTCTGCAGGGGCGCGTGCGGAGGATCCATGATCAGCACTCTGTGACCCGACATTGCGGGGTTATTGCTCACACTACCATGGACCCGCAGCGGGCCAAATTGTTTACAATGGCCGGCATGTCGGACCATCAGAACGCCCCTGCGCCTGCGCCTGAGCCCGCGCCTGGGGAGGCGGGGAAACCTGCATCCAGCGGTGAACTGGAACGGGAAATTGCCACTCTGATAACGCGGGCACTGAACCTGGACATGCCAGCGGCCGACATTGACCCCCAAGCGCCCCTCTACCGCGACGGGCTGGGGCTCGACTCGATTGATATCCTGGAAGTTTCCCTCGTCGTCTCGAAGCACTACGGATTGGAAATCAAGGCCGACAGCCAGGACAACCAGAATATCTTCCGTTCCCTCAGGGGCCTGGCCGAATTCGTTGCCGAGCACAGGTCTCGCTGATGCGATCCTGAGCCCACGGCTCACCGATTGAGCTCCCATCATGGACGGCGTCCCGCTTTTCGCCCATAGCCAGCCCGACGACGTGGTCGCGTATCAGCGGGGCAACGCCATTTTTGCCCGGCAGTTTCTTGCCGACATCGCGCACCTCAGGTTGGTCCTGCCGGAGACGAGGCACCTGCTGCTTGCCTGCCAGGATCGCTACCATTTTGCGGTGGGCTTCGCCGCCGGACTCTTGTCAGGCCGGGTGAGCCTCCTGCCCTCCACGCAGACACCGGAGGTGATCCGGCAACTGCGGCAGTTCGCTCCCGATGCCGTTTGCCTCACAGACGACCCGGACTGCGAAATCGACCTGCCGAGAGTCCTGTTCCCGGCGGGCCCGGGCCCGGGTCCGGACCCGGTCGCGTGGTCCGTGCCACGCATTCCGGCAGACCGGCTTGCCGTCTGGGTCTTCACCTCCGGTTCGACGGGTGTGCCCATCCCCCACGCCAAGACCTGGGGTCCGTTGGTCCGTTGCGTCAGGGTGGAGGCAGAGCGCATGGGGCTCGCTCCCGGCACCTGCCGGGCATTTGTCGCCACGGTTCCGCCGCAGCATATG
>JBBQJK010000299.1:0-3795 GCA_038325835.1 Gammaproteobacteria bacterium | reverse complement strand
CTATCGCATGCTGAGCCGGATTCTTGAAGGCCAGGGTCGCCGCGATGACCTCAAAATGCTGCTCGACGTCGCCAACAGAATCGAGGGCCACACCATTTGTGCGCTGGGCGATGCAGCTGCCTGGCCCGTACAGAGCTTTCTGCGGCATTTTATGCCGGAGTTCGACTACATGATCGAGCATCGCGGTCGCTCCATCGTTGATGCACGGCCGGAGGTCGCCTGATTTCGATGAGTGACAACACGATCAAGGTTGAGATCAACGGCGTTGAAATTGACGCGCGTCCCGGCGAAATGCTGATCGCAGTGACGGACCGGGCCGGGATCTACGTGCCCCGCTTTTGCTACCACGAGAAGCTGTCAGTGGCGGCGAATTGCCGCATGTGCCTCGTCGAAGTCGTCAACGCACCGAAGCCGCTGCCGGCCTGTGCGACCCCGGTTACCAACGGCATGAAGGTGGCCACGCGGTCCACCAAGGCCATTGGTGCGCAGAAGGCAGTGATGGAGTTCCTGCTCATCAACCACCCTCTCGATTGTCCGATCTGCGATCAGGGTGGTGAGTGCGAGCTGCAGGATCTGGCCATGGGCTTTGGTCGTGATGTCTCCCGTTTCAGCGAGCGCAAGCGCGTCGTGAAGGACAAGGACATCGGGCCCCTGGTTTCCACCGACATGACTCGCTGCATTCATTGCACCCGCTGCGTGCGCTTCGGTCAGGAGATTGCCGGAATCCAGGAGCTGGGCACGATCGGCCGCGGTGAGCTGATGCAGATCAGCACGTTCATTGAACAGAGTGTCGATCACGAGCTCTCAGGGAACATCATCGATCTGTGTCCGGTCGGCGCACTCAATAGTAAGCCCTACAGATTCAGCGCCCGCGCCTGGGAGATGCGGGCCTTGCCAACGGTGGCGCCCCACGACTGCGTGGGCTCTAACCTTTCGGCCCATGTGCTTCTGGGCAAGGTAAAGCGCGTCGTTCCGCGGGCCAATGAAGCCGTCAACGAAACCTGGCTGGCCGATCGGGACCGCTTCAGCTACGAGGGTATCTACTCCGATCGTCTTGAGCAGCCGCTGCTCCGGGTTGGTGATGGGCTGCGACCCGTCAGCTGGGAGGTTGCCCTTGAGGCTGCTGCCAAAGGGCTTGCCGGTGCCATCCAGCAGGACCCTCACGCTCTCGGCGCCTGGGTGGCTCCAACCTCAACGCTGGAGGAGGGTTTTCTACTGCAGCGCCTGCTGCGACATCTGGGTTCCGATAGCATCGACTACCGGCTGAGGCGTCGGGACTTCCGTTTGCAGGAGCGGGATCCTGTCTTTCCCTGGCTGGGCCTGTCGCTGGCCGAACTTGAGCAGGCGGATGTCATTCTCGTTGTGGGGTCGAACCTCCGGAGCGAAGCACCACTGATCGCCCATCGGGTGCGGAAGGCTGCCCTGCGCGGAGCCCGGGTTGTCTTCGTGAACCCCGCCCGCTACGACTATCTCCATGACGTTGCGGCGTACCTTGAAACCGGACTGGACCTGGTGGGCGGCGTGCGCCGTCTCCTGGCTGACGGCCCCGATGCTGAGGTCGCCCCCATTGTTGCCATGTTGCGCGCTGCCGAGCGACCCATCGTGCTGCTGGGGCAGATCGCCGGGCGGCATCCCCGCCTTGCGGACCTGCGCCAGGCGGCTGGTGAGCTGTCCCGGCAACATTCGGCACGCATCGGTTATCTCTCGGAAGGGGCAAATTCCGCGGGCCTTGCGCTGGCCGGCGTCCTGCCTCACCGCGGGCCGGGTGGGCGTCCCGTGGCCAGGGCGGGCCGGAACCTGGCCGACATGCTCAACCAGCCACTGTCCGGCCTTGTCCTGTTGAACGTGGAGCCTGAACACGACTGCGCAGAACACCAGCTGGCGGTGGGCGCGCTGCAGGCGGCGGGCTTTGTCCTTGCGTTGTCGCCGTACCTGAGTCCTGCTCTGGCGGCTCACGCCGATGTCGTTCTGCCGACAGGCACGTCCATGGAAACGGCCGGAACCTTTGTCAATTGCGAGGGCCGCTGGCAGAGCTTCAACGGTGTTGCGTCGCCGGTGGGGACCAGCAGGCCGGCATGGAAGGTACTGCGCGTCCTGGGGAATATGCTGCAGCTACCAGCGTGCGACTACGCCAGCGCTGACGAGATTCGGGCCGAAGTCAAGGCCCTGGCAGGCGATGTGCAGCCGGACAACACAGTGTCCGTAACGGCGATTCCACCGGCGACCACCTCGGCCGGAGTCGAATCCCGCGATCTGGACGTGCCCATGTATCGGACGGACGGTATCCTCCGGCGTTCTCCCGCCCTACAACTGACCAGTGTGGCCCGTGGCTAGTCTTCCTTTCCTTCAGGCTCCCTGGCTCGCGCTGCCTGAGCTGGTGCGCTATCTGCTGGTGGTGGTGGGCCAGATCCTGGCGCTCACGATTGTGGTCATTCTCTGCGTCGCTTTCCTGACCTACCTGGAGCGCAAGGTCATTGGCTACATGCAGAACCGGATTGGGCCGAACCGGGTAGGTCCCCGGGGCTGGTTCCAGCCCTTCGCCGACGTGATCAAGCTGCTGCTCAAGGAAGTGGTCGTGCCCTCCAGCGCGAACCGGTTTCTGTTCGTCATTGCGCCGCTCCTGTCTATTGTTCCGGCCCTCGCTACCTGGGCCGTCATCCCGCTCTTTCCGGGCTTCGCCATTGCCGACATCGATGCCGGGCTGCTGTATGTTCTGGCGCTTACTTCACTGGGCGTCTACGGCGTAATCCTGGCGGGCTGGGCCTCCAACTCAAAATATGCACTGCTCGGTGCCATGCGCTCGGCAGCCCAGATCGTGGCCTACGAAATCGCCATGGGCTTTGCACTGGTAGGCGTGCTGATGGCCGGTGGCAGCCTGAACCTCGGCAAACTCGTTGAAGCCCAGTCTGGAGGTTTGTTCAGCTGGTTCTGGCTGCCGCTCTTCCCGTTGTTCATCGTCTACTTTGTCTCTGGTGTTGCCGAGACCAACCGGGCGCCATTTGATGTGGCCGAAGGCGAGTCAGAGATCGTGGCGGGCTTTCACGTCGAGTACTCCGGCGTTGCCTTCGCCATCTTCTTCCTGGCGGAGTACGCCAACATGATCCTGATTGCTGCGCTCACCGCGGTGATGTTCTGGGGCGGTTGGGAATCACCGTTCGCCGGCCCCATGCTGGGCTTTCTAGACGGCACTGTTCTTGAGGTTCTCCGTCTGCCGGGGATCCACTGGCTGGCCTTGAAGATCGCCATATTCCTGTTTTGCTTTCTCTGGTTCAGGGCTACATTTCCCCGCTATCGTTACGACCAGATCATGCGGCTCGGCTGGAAAGTCTTCATTCCGGTGACCATCGTCTGGATTGTGCTTGAAGGCGCAATGGCAGCCCTTCGCGTTGGCCCCTGGAGTACCTGAAGCGCATGAACAGGATCACTAACGCCATAAAGACCCTGACCCTCTGGGAGTTGCTCAAGGGCTTGCGGCTGACCCTGCTGAACCTCTTCGTCAAGAAAGTAACGATCCAGTATCCGGAAGAGAAGACGCCCCAGTCGCCCCGCTTTCGCGGGTTGCATGCCCTTCGTCGCTACCCGAATGGCGAGGAGCGTTGCATCGCCTGCAAGCTCTGCGAGGCCGTCTGTCCGGCTGCTGCGATTACCATCGAGTCCGGCGTCGGACCCGACGGGACCCGCCGTACTACCCGATATGACATCGATCTCTTCAAGTGCATCTACTGCGGCTTCTGTGAAGAGGCTTGCCCTGTGGATGCCATCGTGGAGACCCGGATCTTTGAGTACCACATGGAG
>JBBQJK010000298.1:0-3797 GCA_038325835.1 Gammaproteobacteria bacterium | reverse complement strand
CGGAGCGCTTTGTGGCTGAACTCGAGGCGGGCGTGCGCCTCGGGGACTGGCCAGAGGTCCAGGCCCGGGCGACGGCCAGCGGGACGTTTACGGGTGAGACCCGCGCGCTGGACCTCCAGAGCATCCGGCTGGACGGCTTTGGCGGGCAGGTCACCGGGTCCGGGCGCGTCAGCCTGCAGGATGACGTGTCGGGCAGGCTGGAGCTGCGGGGCCGGGGGATTGAGCCGCGCTTCATCGATCCCCGCTTTCCCGGTCGGGTGGATTTTCGCAGTACGGTCGAGTTCGACGACCGGGGCAATTTCCGCGTCCAGGTCCCCGACGCCAGCGGCACCCTGTTCGGCAGGCCGCTGCGGGCCGCGGGGACCGTGAGCCGGACAGCGCAGGACCTGGTCTTCGACGCCGTCCGGATCCAGGCGGGCGTCAACCGTCTGGAGTTTGCCGGCCGCGTGACGAGCCCTGCCGTCCGCGTCCGCGGTGGTGATGGCGGCCAAGGCCTCGCCGGGAGCTTCCGGATCGATGCGCCGGATCTGGCAACCCTGTGGCCGGACTTCCAGGGCCAGCTGCGTGGCACGGGCAAAATTGCCGGCACCACGGCCCAGCCGAGCCTCGAGCTGGATCTCTCTGGCAGCAACCTGGTGACGCGGGATCTCCGCATTCGGTCGTTGCAGGCGCGGGGTGGCGTCGGTGCCCGCCAGCGGCTCACTCTCGACGTGGAGTCCGAGGGACTGTCCTGGAGCGGCAGGCCCCTGGGCAACCTCTCCCTGCGGGTCAACGGCAACCTCGCTGCGCAGACCGTGGAACTGACTCTGGCCGGCGGCGAGGTGGACGTCGACTTGAGCAGCACGGGAACCTGGCGGAACGGCCTCATCACCCAGACGATTGGCACCGCGCTGGTGACCGTCCAGGGCAATGACCGGTGGACGTTGCGGGAACCGGCGACGCTGCGGGTAGCGGGTGCCGACGTCCAGCTCACGGCCCACTGCTGGGCGTCCGGCGAGACGGAGCTGTGCCTCGGCGACGGGCGCTACGACTCCCGGGGCTTGAGCGGCGCCGCGGATCTCCGTCAGTTTGCCCTCGCCCGACTCGCTCCCTTCCTCCCGGCGGACATCGGCCTCACGGGCACGCTGGCCGCCGCCGTCACGGTGCAAAGCGCGGGTGGCCGGCTGACGGGAAATCTCCGCGCGGGACTGCAGGACGCCGTGATTACCTGGCGCGTGCCGGACGACGAGGACGTGCAGACCGAGATCAGTGAGTTTCGCGTCAGCGCCGCGCTGGCCGACGACGTGCTGGAATTCGATGCCGCCGTGGCGGAGAGTTTTGGTTTGCGCCTGGCCACCACGGGTCGCATCACAGACCCTTTCGGCGCGACCCCCACCATCGTTGCGGACCTGAGCGGCGGGGTGCCGGATCTCGCGTCCATCGGTCCCGTCGTCGAGCGCCTGGTGGATGTGGGCGACATCAGGGGGCGCATCACGGTAGCGGCGACGCTCTCGGGGAACGCACGGCAGCCGGACATCTCCGGGGGGCTGCAGCTGGAGGAGGGCGCCTTCACGGTGCCCGCGGCGGGCATCACCGTGGACCGCATCAGCCTCGCGCTGGAGGGGCGTGAGGACGGGCGGGTCGCCCTCAAGGGCAACGCGCGCTCGGGCAAGGGTTATGTGGCGCTGGACGGTGCTCTCGCCTGGCGGGACCAGCTGGTGCCCACCGCCGAGGCCACAGTGAAGGGCCGGGTGATTGATGTGATCCGGTTGCCGGAAGGGCTGGTGCAGGTGTCACCGGATGTCCGCGTGGTGCTGCGGGATGGTCAGTTCCGGGTCAGCGGCGACATGCTGGTGCCCCGCGCCGAAATCCGGCTGAAGAAACTGGGACAGGGCGCGGTCCAGACCTCGCCGGACACCGTCGTGCACGGCCGGGACGTGGCGGCGGTCGCGAAAGCACCCCCGCTATTCGTTCTGGACGACCTGCAGGTGCGACTGGGGAAAAAGGTCACTTTCGAGGGCTTCGGCCTCAAGACCAGTCTCGACGGAGCGCTGCTGCTCAACCAGTCGCTGGCCGCCGATCCGGGGCTGGTCACGGGCTCTGGCGTGATCAGCCTGCGGGAGGGCCAGTTCAGCGCTTTCGGCCAGAAACTGGCGATCGAGCGCGGGTCCCTGCTGTTCTCCGGCGTGGTGACGGACCCGGGTTTGGACGTCAAGGCCAGCCGGGATCTCACCTACGAGGGGCGGGACGTGACCGTGGGCGTGTTACTCACCGGGCGCCTGTCCCGGATCGAGACCCGGGTGTTTTCCGAGCCGGCCATGGGCGAGCTGGATGCGCTGTCTTACCTGACCACCGGCAAGCCGCTGTCTGCAGCCGGTGCGGGGGATCGCTCTGCGGTGTCGGGTGCGGCCATCAGCCTGGGTCTGAATCAGGCGCTGCCGGTCGTGCAGCAGCTGAGTTCGGCTCTGAAGGTGGACGAGGTGGGTGTCGACACGACCGATACGGGGGACACTGCCGTGGTGCTCGGCGAGCAACTGGGCAAGAACCTGTTCATCCGGTACAGCTACGGGGTGTTCGACAAGCTCGGTACGGTCAAGGCCACCTACAAGCTCGGTCGGCGGATCAGCATCGAAGCGAGTTCCGGTGAGGAGCAGGCCCTGGATCTGATCTACTCAGTCACCTGGTAAGAAAAAAAAGCCCGCCAGCTCGGGGGAGAGTGGCGGGCTTGGCTCGGGCTGACCCGGTCGTCACAGGCCGCCCGGGGGAGTGGGCGGCGGTGACGGTTTCCGGGCAGCCCCGGTAACCTGTGGGTGGCTGGTCGTCCGATCCTCAGAGCAGGAGGAGGGGGACAGCGACCAGGACGATCAGTACCGCAGTGACGGCGAGCAGCAGGTCGCCGAACTCGTACAGGAAGCCGGTGGGCTCGGTCTGGGTGTTGGTGGTCATTCTGCCTCTCCTCAATATCAGGGCGAACTCGATGGACGAGAGGTTAGGCCTGGCGGGTCAAGGGTTCTTGTCGGGGGGGTAACTCTTTGTATCAGTGTGTAACCTGGGGGTCGGGGCCTGTTCCAGGTCCTGGCGTGGATTATGTCTGTCACCCGTTTGGGTGATGTGGGCATTTCCCATGGCAGCTAACGTCGCAGAACCGCACAGTCGCGGCTACAAGAACAATAAGGGGCGTCGCCATGTTCCCATCAAGATCCATCGCTATCGCCCTGGCCGCATTCTTCTCGGCGTCCGCCCTCGCGGTACCCGTCAAGTACAGTTATCAAGGGCCGGAATTTACCTCTTACAGCGGCGACTGGTCTTGGCTCGGCGGGCTGCCGACAGCCATTACCGGGTTCGTCGTCCTGGATCAGCCCGTTCCCTCGTGCTTCGCCGACGAGCCCTGCAATTACTCCTTCAGCCACACCACCGGCCTACGACCGGAAGTACTGGATCTGGAATTTTCTGATGGCATCACGACCTACAGCCTCGCTCAACTGACCGCACTGCCCAGGTACCGGGTTAACCTGTGGCTGCGGGCCGATGGCAACGGGGACATTGACCTTTGGGGGGTGGATATTGGCACCTACACCGGTTTCCAGCCCTTTACCCACTACAGTTTGTCCACGGCAATTCCGCACCCCGTTAACGGTGAAGGACCGCCCACCTGGAACCCCAACACCCTGGTCAACGGCGATGCCACTATCTACTGCGGCGAGCAATATGGCGCCTATGGCTGCTATGACAGCAATCCATATGCGAGAGCTGGAGTGGGTGGTACATGGACAACGAGTTTTGTAACTCCTGTCCCTATCCCTGCCGCCGCTTGGCTT
>JBBQJK010000297.1:0-3798 GCA_038325835.1 Gammaproteobacteria bacterium | reverse complement strand
GGACATGCCGCATTTCCCAAGGGGAAATGGGGCATGTCCCCTTTTCCCCTGTCCCCTTTTCCTCAGCGAAGGTCGCCGTGAGTATCGTGTGTCGCGTCAGCAGACGCTGCCAGGCCTGTTCCAGTCTCCCGGGATCGAGCGGGCCCCGCAGCCGGAGCGCAAACTGCTCGCTCGCGCTCGTGTCGCCCGGGTACAAGATATGGAGGAACCAGAGACTCTGCTGACTGAAAGTCAGCGGCGTCCGGCCGGCCGCTGTCGGCGTTGCCGGTTGAGGAGCCGGAGCGGACGCCGCCGGTGCCCGCCCCAGCGCCGCTGCCAGGGGCTCGGCAAAGTGCTGCTCCACATAACGCGCCAGGCCAGCAATACTCGGCGCCTCAAACAGCGCCGCGAGAGGCACACCCGCGTTCAGCCAGCGTTGTAGCCGGGTGATCATCTGGACCGCCGCAATCGAGTCGCCGCCCAGGTCGAAGAAGTTGTCCTCCACGCCGAGGGACTCGAGGCCGAGGACCTCCGTCCACAATCCAGACACGGCGTGCTCCGCGGCCGAGCGCGGGGCCACCCGGAGACCCGCTAGCCGGGGTCGCGCGGCGCCGGGCGCAGGCAAGGCATCCCGATCCAGCTTGCCACCGACCCCCAGGGGCAACGCGGCCAGGAAAACCCAGCTCTGGGGAATGAGGTGCTCGGGCACCCGGCGGTCCAGCCAGGCCCGCAGCTCGGTGACCGTCGGTGGCTCCTCAGCAGTGTCGAGCTGCGCCAGCAGCTGCCGGTGCAGGCGGGTGCCGCCGGCCGTTGAGCCCCGATGGCGGCTGGTGTGCGCGAGTTCAGAGGCAGTTCCCGATCCGACCAGCCGTACCGTGACGCTGTAGTCGGGAAACCGCGGGTCGGAGTCGAGGCGGCACTGCCACCGCAGATGCAGCCGGTCGCCCCGGCGCACCGGCAACGGGTCGTCGGCCAGCGGCAGATACACCGGCAGCCACGCGCGCTGCTCGCGGAAGTAATCCACCGTCTGCCCGGCGCCGGCGGTGACGACGGTCCACAGCAGGCACCCGTCGAAGAGACCGTCCCTGGTGACGGCGAGCTCGGCGCTGGCCGCGTGCTCCGGGGCAAGCTCACCGCTGAAGTCCAGCACCTCGAAATCTGCGGCAGCCGTCAGCAGATCCGTCCCGGCCACGTTGCGCAGACACAGCCGCAGATCGAAGGGCTGGCCCACGGTGGCCAGCAGCCGGCGCGCGTAGTCTGCTGCGAGCGCCCCGAAGCGCGGCTGGGCGCGCACGGTGGCGGGGAGTTCCAGCGCCGCGATGCGGGTGACACAGCGCTCCGGCACGGCAACGCAACCGGGCGCGAAGTGGCGGCGCGCCGCATTCCAGACCGCGGCAATGCCGTCGGCACTGCCGATGTTGCCGATGATCCCCTGGGTGCAGACGTCCACCCGCTGGGGCAGATCGATGGCCGCGATGTCCCCGGGGATCACTGTGATGCGGTCCTGCAGACCAAGACTGCGCACCAGTTCGGTGGCGCGCTGCGCGGCACTCTCCAGCACTTCCACCGCGTAGACGTGAGTCGCGCCAGCCTCGATGCACAGCCGGGCCAGCACCGCGTCTTCTCCCGTACCGATATCCAGCACCACCTTGCCCGGCACTGCAGCCGCGAAGGCGGCCCGGTAGGCACCGAGCCGCTCCGGCTCCGCATTCATCAGGCCATAGAGCCACTGGTCGTAGACGCCGTAGGCGCCGAGGGACGGCCAGAATTCCGCCGTGCCCGCCCGCGGCTCCGGAGAGGCTGAAGCGTCGCCCGCCACGAGCCAGGCCGTGAGGCGCTGGTTGCCCGTGGCATCCGTCCGTAACGCCACGGCGGCGTCCCGGACCCCGGGGTGGTCCCGCAGCGCCGTCTCGATATCGCCCGGTTCGATGCGATAGCCGCGGAACTTCAGCTGCGCGTCCACACGACCCAGGTACTCCAGCGACGCGTCCGGCAACTGACGAACCCGGTCGCCCGTCAGGTAGCCACGGACGACCCCCGCGCCGGGGACCGGGAGTTCGCTGAAGCGTGAGGCCAGGTCAGGTGCTGACAGATAGCCTGGCGTCACGCCCTCGCCACCCACCCACAATTCACCCGCCGTGCCGCGGGGCACTGGCTGGCCGACGGCATCGAGCACCAGCACCTCCCGTCCCTCCAGGGGCTGGCCGAGATTGCGGGCACTCTCCTCCGTGGCATCGCCCTCGCCGTAAACCCGCAGCGTGAGCTGACCCGCCGTTTCGGTGATGGCGTAGGTGTTGAGCAGCCGGGCCCGGTGACCCCGCGCGAGCCAGCCCGCAATGTCCTCCCGGCGGAGCGCCTCGCCACTCAGGGCGAGGTAGCGCAACCGGCTCGCCGCAACACTCGCGTGAAAGCGGGCCTCGTGCAGCACGCGGCGATAGGCCGAGGGGGTCTGGCTGAAGACCGTCACCTGCTCGTCCACTAGCAGCTCGCCGAGAGCCACCGGATCCTGGCGGATGTGCTCCGGCACGATGACCAGGCAACCGCCATGCAGCAGCGCGCCCCAGAGCTCCCAGACGGAAAAGCCGAAGGACGCGGAATGAAACCAGGTCCAGATATCGTCCGGCCCGAACTCGAGCGCCGCGTTGAGGGGCGGAAACAGGCCGGCCAGATTGCCGTGGGTGACGGGCACGCCCTTCGGCACACCGGTGGAACCGGAGGTGAAGAGCACATAGCACCACTGGTGGGGGTCGAGCCGCACGGCCGGGTTCTCGCTGCTCTCGGCCGCCACGGCCGACTGGTCCCGGTCCAGATCGAGCACGGGGCCCGCGTGCTCGGGCAAATGCTTGAGAAGCGTCGTGCGAGTGACGAGCACTGCAGGCCTGCTTGCGGCACTCGCTGCCGCCCACATTCGTCCCAGGCGGTCGACGGGCCAGTGGGGATCCAGCGGCACGAAGGCGCCGCCCGCCTTCTGCACCGCGAGGATTGCCACCAGCAGGTCGGGGCCCCGGTCCAGGCACAGGCCCACCGGCACGTTCCGGGCCACACCCAGCGCCATGAGGCGATGGGCCAGCCGGTTGGCCGCGCCGTTCACGTCCCGGTAGCTCAGCCGCCATTCGCCATAAACCACCAGCGGGGCGCGGGGCTGAGCAGCCGCCAGCGCCTCGAAGCGCCGGGCTAGCGAGACCTCCACCGGCGCTGCCGCGGGACTGCGTTGCAGGTGCTGGTCGCTCATGGCCGCAAGACCGGCCCGCGCTTTACCGCCGTCAGCCCCAGCACCGGCGGATTGCGCAGATAGTCGCCGTAGAAGTCCGGGGTGGGGACGGCAGGATCCAGCTGCAGCGCGTGCCATTCGATCTGCTCGAAGCCCGCCGCTGCGAGAGCCGCAGCGTAAGTCTCCCGGCTGTACCAGTACGTGTCGAAGCGAATGATCTGCCGGCCGGCGACAAGGCCGTAGGTGATGCGGCTGCCTTCACGACGGGGCTCCGCGGCCTGCTTGTCAAAGCCGTAGGCGGCGTAGCCCGCATAGTCGGCCGGCGGCTGATCCGGATTTTCCGTGAGGCCCACGAACCGCCCGCCGCCGGCCAGCGCATTGCCAAGCCGCTGGCACATGCGATCCAGCACCGCAACCGTCGGCGCGTAGTGCAGCAAGTAGGAGGCCAGCACCACGTCGAAGCCGGCGCCACAGAGCAGGTCCGGTAAATCCTCGACGGCGCAGCAGACGTATTGAATGCCCAGGGGGCGAGCCCGCTCCTGTTCCCGGGCCAGTTCAAGCATGGCGGCTGACACGTCGACGCCGGCGACCCGCGCCGCGCCGTCGGC
>JBBQJK010000296.1:0-3814 GCA_038325835.1 Gammaproteobacteria bacterium | reverse complement strand
TCTGAGCGGCGCCGCCACCAGTCGCCAGCACGATCCCGGGCTGCCGGGTCAGCTCGTCGATCACCTTGCACTCCCGCTGCCGGAACCCCTCTTCGCCTTCCCGCTCAAAGATGAAGGGAATATCCACGCCGCTACGGTCCGCGATCACATCGTCACTGTCGATGAACTCGCGACCCATCTCGCTGGCCAGCCGCCGGCCAACGGCAGACTTGCCGGAGCCCATGGGGCCGATGAGAAAAATGCTGCCGGTCGACATGGCGCGCAGTGTTGGCGATCAGGGCGGGAGCGTCAACGGGATTGAGGGGCCGGAGCTCAGGGCAAAAAAACAGGCCGGCTTTCGCCGGCCTGCTATTCATGGCGCCTCTTGGGCGGTGTTCAGCCAGGCGGCGGCTGCAGGCAGGCCGGCTGTATGGCCCCGGGGCTGATATCCACCGCACCGAAGGGGCTGACCACGCCGGGAGGTGAACTGTTGAGATCCGTGATGTCGTCCGCGAGAGCGTCCAGCTCAAAGGTTGAAGACTTGCCGAACTCAGTACCCTGCACGCTCGCCCGGGCCTGAATGCGCGCGTCGACCCAGAGGTTGTAGTTCTGGGGATAGAGCACGCAGACCCGCGCCCGGCCGTCGCTACCCGTGGTGACGGATGCCTGGGTGGTGCCACTGGCCGCCAGGTTGGAGCAAGGCGAATTGGCCGGCGCGTTGGCGGCCACCGGCGCGACGAGGGCGATATTCCCCGCTTCGATCAGGCCGCTGCCGTTCAGGTCTTCGCCCGGATCCAGGATGCCGTTGAAGTTCAGGTCCTCATCCGGACAACTGGTCGGTTCGAAGTTGGCCGGGACGGGCAGCTTGACCCAGGCGTCACCGTCAAGGGGGACATAGAGCGAGCCCTTCTTGTAGTTGACCGAACGAATGCTGACCGTGACCGGTTTGCTGGCCACGGCGTTGCCGTCGGCGTCGGTCACGAAAACCACCCACTCTTTCGCGAACGTCGCTGTGCCGAGAGTGAAAAGTGTATTGCCGGTACCCAGGGAGATGGCGAGCGCCTGACCGGTCACCGTCAGAGTAACGACATCCGAGATGGTCGCCCCACCCTGCTGCACGTTGGCGGTGACCGTCACCCCATTCAGCGAACTCTGGTTGGGCCCCGCGGTATAGATGATTGTCGCCGTGCCATTACTGCCGGTCGTCGCGACCGATGAAGACAGGAACCCGCCCGTGTTGTCCACCAGCGAGAAGGTGACCAGTTTGTTCTTTACGAGGTTGCCCGCCGGATCCCGCACGATGGCGGCGAGCTGGGACTGATTGCCAATGCGCACACTGGACGGCTCGGCCTGGATGTCCACAGCCTGGGCCACGGTGGCCACGAACTCGACGTTCCGGCTGGTGATAGCGCCACCCGGGCGGATCGCAGAAATCGTCGCAATGCCGGCGGTGGAGGACTGGAGGTCCAGCGAGGCCTGGCCGGCGCCAGCGGTGGTCGCTGTCGACGCTGGCGTGTTGGTGCCGGTGACGAAGAAGGCACCGCGGCTGCTGGAAAATTGCAGCACCTGGCCATTCTGCGGCACCCCGGAGACCAGCCAGGCGGCTGTCACGGCCTGAGGGGTGTTCAGGGGAATCTCGAAACCGTCCGCGGCAGGTGTCGTGATGGCGAAGTTGTCCCCTGTGACGGCCGGAATGGTCACGGTATCGACGCCTGAATCCCCCAGTGCGGTGGCGGTCAGCGTATCGGTGCCGGCGTTGGCGGCAGTCAGGGTCAGGCTGGCGTCGCCCGAGCCGCCCGTGACGACGGTGGCAGCCGAGAGCGTGTTGTTCAGGCTGGAGGTGACGGTCACGGTCTGGCCGGCGATGCCGGCGGCCTTCGAGTCCTCGACCCGCACGTTGCAGGGCCCGCTAGCGGCGAGAGCGATGCTGTCAGGGCAGCCAATGGTGACCTGGGTATTGATCACATTGACGTTAACGGCACCACTGGCGGAGCCCGCAGAGGCCGTCACCGTAATGGTCCGGTTGGACACGTCGGTCCCGTTGGAGAGCCGGGCCAGGGACTGGCCATTCGCATCCGTGTTCAGCTGAACAACCGATACGGAGCCATTCGCGTTGGCCCCGAAGAGGACCGGAACGTCGGCGAGCACGACGTTGTTGGCGTCCCGGACGATGGCCGTGATGTCGACTGTGGTGAGGCCGGACTGATCGGAGCTAAGCGTCGTGGAGGCGGCGATCACCTGGACGGAGGCCACCTCTGCTGTGCCACCCGAGCCGCCGCCGGTAAAGCCGCCGTCACTACCACCGCAGGCGGCCAGAGCCGTTGCTGCGGCGACTACGCACAACTTCATAAATTTCTTTAACACGATAACTCCCTCACCACGTTCCCGGCGGTCATTCGTTACGCCAGGACATTCCCTAGTAAATGTTGGCCGTCCAAATTCTGGCCTTAGTAGATGTTCGAACCTTCCTTGAGGATCTTCGGCGTCACGAAGATCAGGAGCTCGGACTTGTTCGAGACCTTGCGCGTGGAACGGAACAGCGCGCCCAGGCCTGGAATATCCCCGAGGAACGGCACCTTCGAGACATCCTCCGACTCTTCCGTCTCGTAGATACCGCCTAGAACCACGGTCTGGCCGTTATCCACCAGCACCTGCGTTTCAATCGCGCGGGTGTCGATGCTGGGTATCGAGCCACCCCGGTCGTTGCTGACCAGCGCGCCAACGCTATCCTTGGTGACGACCAGATCCAGAATGATGCGGTCATCCGGCGTGATCTGGGGCGTCACCGTCAGGCTCAGCACAGCTTCCTTGAACTGGGTAGTCGTCGCGCCGCTGGAAGCCGCTTCCTGGTAGGGAATCTCGACACCCTGGCGGATGGATGCCTCTTTCTGGTTGGCCGTGATCACGCGGGGTGAGGAGACGACTTCGCCCCGGCCTTCGGCCTGCAGGGCGGAGAGTTCGAGATCGACAAGGAAATCGTCGTTCAGCAGTGCGAGGGCCAGCTTGCCTGCCGGGTTGGCCACTGGCAGATTCACCATGTAGCGCTCAGGCAGGGTTGGCAGTGCCACCGGGAAAGGCTGTCCCGTGGTGTTGATATTGTCGATTCCCGAATTGATTATGCCGTCGGCGCCGGAGCCAGAACCCGTGACGGCCAGGAGCCCGTCCCCGGGCGTAGACACTTGAGTCACGCCCCAGCGAATACCCAGGTCGCGGCTGAAGTCATCGCGCACGATCACAATGCGGGCTTCGATCAGCACCTGGCGAACCGGGATGTCCAGCGTGCTCACGAGGCGGCGGATCTCGGCAATCCCCGAGGCCACGTCCTGCACCAGCAGGGTGTTGGTGCGGTCATCAATGCCCACCGAACCCCGCTCGGACAGGATGGAATTGCTGTCGGAGCCCTTGAGTAGCGCAGCCAGATCAGAGGCCTTCGCGTAGTTCACCTGGATGTACTCGGAAACGAGGGGCTCCAGCTCGAGGATCTGCCGGCGTGACTCGAGGTCGGCCTTCTCGCGGGCGGCAATTTCCTCGGCCGGCGCCACGATGATGACGCCACCGTTTTCCCGCATGTCCAGGCCCTTGGTGGCGAGGACGATGTCCAGCGCCTGGTCCCAGGGCACGTTCTGCAGCCGCAGGGTGACATTGCCCTGCACCGTGTCGGAGACGATGATGTTGCGGCCACTGACGTCTGCCAGCAGCTGCAGGACCGCGCGGGTTTCGATGTCCTGGAAGGAGAGGGTCAGGCGCTCGCCGGTGTAGTCCCGGTCCTTGCTGAACAGCGTCGGCTTGGACTCGGCGGCTTTCTTGACGACCGGCGCCACTTCGACGGTGAAGA
>JBBQJK010000295.1:0-3821 GCA_038325835.1 Gammaproteobacteria bacterium | reverse complement strand
CGGGACGAGGAAGCCGTCGCGGTGCTGCATCGCGCGACACATGAACTACCGGCAGTCAAATGGATGCACCGGCACCTGATCCACGCCTTGACCCGCGTGGGCCGATTGGTCGACGCGCGAGCCGCCGCGGCCCGGCTGCTTCGGTACGATCCCGGGCATCGCATTGGCCCATTGCCCGCAACGAACTATACCCAGGAATTGAACGAGGATCGTCACCACGCGCTGCGCGCTGCGGGGCTCCCGGAATAGCGCCGTATAGCGCCGCGACTCTCGTCCGGCTGGCCCAGGATCGGCAGCGCGTTGGACCGCGGTGGGCGCGCCAGTTTGCAGTTGGCGCGCCCTCACCGGTTTGGCCGCGGTGTCCGCCGCACGATCGGCCCGCCAGGTCAGGACAATTCAGGCCGGTGGCAAAGCCCTGAAACGCCAACTGGCTTAAAGTCCCGGTGTTCATGTCAGAGATGGGAGAATACAGAATGCCCGCTTACTGGATTGTTGATGTAAAGGTGACTGATGCCGCGCGGTTTGCCCCCTACCGATCACAAGTTCCCGCCATCATCGCGCGGCACGGGGGCGAGTATCTCGTCGCTGGCGGGTCCCATGACGTCACCGAAGGACCCTGGCAGCCCACGCTGCTGGTGGTCTGCCGCTTCCCCGACCGGGCGGCGATTCATGCATTTCTGTGTGACCCCGACTATGCGGCACTCAAGATTCTGCGCACGCAAAGCGCGGAAACGAGCGCGGTAGCGGTCGACGGCATCGCCTGACCCAAGTGTTGGATCGTTGAGCACTGGATTAGGCAACACCAACCCCGCCACCCAGCCGCCCCCGGCTGATATTGCAGCGAGCGTCTCCGACGATTTGAATGTCGCGCTGCTAAGAGCCCTGTCTGATTGGGGTTGCTTGGGTCAGCCCGCTGCGCTCAACGCAAAGAGCTTCACACCGATGCATTTCTACACCGGCGCAGCCGAAATACCCTCACGATTCAGTGAGGGGTTTTGTCTCCGGCGCGGACCCGCCGCCTGAGCGACAGCAACCGCGTCGGCCCGTCGCCTACTCCCATCCCGGCACCAGCGCCTGCACTCGTGAGTGGCTATTCAGGCACACCAGCCTGGCGCAGGGTTTGCGCGGCGATGTCGCGCATACGCTCGGGGAACGCAAGGAAACGGGTACAGATGCGCGAAATGGTCTCGTCCGGGTGTGCGGCTCTGATCTCCTGGACAATGATACGCGCCTCATCAACGCGGTCGAGGCGGCACAGCGCAGCCACCTCTATAATCCATCCGTGCAGCGGCACGTCCTGCTGAGCCCGCGCTGAGCGGATGATTGCAAGAGCGGCGTCATAATGGCCCAGGCCGATCAGTGCCGCAGCCTTGTTGGTGAAGATCGCTGGCAGGTCAGGATCCAGCGGGCTGAGTAGGATAGTGCGGTCGTACATGCGCAGCGCCTCGTCCAGCTGGTCAGCACCAAGATGCGAGTTTCCGACGGCGTAGACGGCGAGTGCGGAGTTGGGGTTGATCTGCAGGGCGCGGCGAGCTGCCTGACTGCCGATCTCGAATGCGTGCACCGGGTCGAGACTGCGGATAGTGCTGGCATAAGCCAGCGTCAGAGCATCGTCTCGGGCATGGGCAAGGGCTCGGCGAGCAAAACCTATGCCGTTAGCAACCAAGTTGTCACCGCGATCGACCCCGCCAATGGCGAGCAGCCGATTGATAACATGCGCACCGAACGCCGCAGCGAGCGCAAAGTCCGGGTCGGCAGCCAGCGCACTGCGGACCAGCCGGACCGCTTCCTCCAAGTCGTCGCGGCTGCGCAACTGCGCCGCGGCCTGGGCGCGCAAGTAGAGGTCATAGGCGGTGAGATTGCCGGTAGGCTTGCTGAGGGCGCGGGCGATCTCGGCACGCAAAAGGTTCGGCTCGATCACACCGGCGACGCTTTCGCTGACGCGGTCTTGAAGTTCAAAGATGTCATTGAGCTCCGCGTCGAAGCGGTCGGCCCATACATGGATCCCGCTGGAGGCATCGATGAGCTGGCAAACGATGCGCACGCGACCGCCAGCCCGACGGACACTGCCCTCGAGCACGTAGCGGACGCCAAGCTCCCGGTTTACCTGCTGCACATTGACGGCGCCACCCTTGTAAGTAAATGCGCTGTTGCGGGCGATAACGAACAGGCCGCTGATCCGCGACAGAGCCGTGGTGATGTCCTCGGCCATCCCGTCGGCGAAATACTCCTGCTCTGGGTCGCCACTGAGGTTGGCAAAGGGAAGTACAGCGATGGAGGGTCGATCGGGCACCGCCAGTGGCGCAGCCGTTGAGCCCGGTGGCTCAGTAGAAGGCGCCAGCACCAGTCGGTAGCCGCGGTTTGGGATGGTGACGATCCAGCCTTCGCCGAGGAGTTTGCGCAGGGCGGAGACCTGCTTCTGCAGATTGTTCTCTTCAACCACCTGCCCATGCCAAACAGCAGCGAGCAATCCGTCCTTGCTCAAGGTGCCGCCACCCGCCCCGGCCAAGGCCGCAAGGACATCGAAGGCCCGTCCGCCTAGCAGGATTTCGACACCGTTGTGGGTCAGGCGCCGAGCGTCCAAATCGAGCCTGAAGGGGCCGAACGTAATAGGAGGTGCGCCGGCTCCGCTCATACCTTCTCCTGAAGCCGAATAATTCAGCGTGGGGAAATAGAGATTAAGCCACTCTTGACCCTAGGTCACGAACTCATGGCGGCCAAGTCGCTCGCTTACGCCGGACTCGTGGCGGTCGCTCCAGTGTGTGACTTGCCCATCGCTCCCACCCACGTCTAGGGACACGACCAGGCCAGGAAATTTCAGGCCGGTGGCAAAGTCCTGAAACGGCAGATGGCCTAGGGTCCGGGTGTTCAGATCAGAGAGGCGCAGATGTCCACTACAGCAACCATGGGCGAAATCCTCGCCTTCAACCCGCTCGACCCGGCCTTCATCGCCGATCCGTATCCGACTTATCATCGGCTGCGGGAGGCTGCCCCGGTGTGGCTGTCGCCGCTGGGAAAGTGGCTCGTGACGCGGTACGAGGACGTGGCGCTGGTCCTGCGGGATCGGCGGTTCGGCAAGGACTATGCGATCAACGTAACGGTGAATTACGGGCCCAACATCCTGGACGAACCGGCCTTTGCGTCGATGGGACGGATGATGCTTGTGTTGGACCCGCCGGATCATACGCGGCTGCGGGGGCTGGTTACGAAGGCGTTCACGGCGCGGCGGATGGAGGCGATGAGGCCGCGGATCGCAGCCGTAGTCGATGCGCTGATCGACCGGGTGGCGAGGCAGGGCGGGATGGACGTGATCGGCGATTTCGCGCACCGGCTGCCGATCATCGTGATCTGCGACATGCTGGGGATTCCCGAGGAGGACCAGGAGCAGTTCTTCGAGCGCAGCCGGGTTAACGGGCGGATGGTGGACCCGGTGCCGCTGTCGCCCGAGGAGATCAAGGTGGCGAATGCCAACACGTTGGAGACGAACGCGTATTTCGACGAGTTGTTCGCGCGGCGGCGGCGCGAGCCCGGAGATGACCTGACGACGCAGCTGGTGCAGGCGGAGGAGGCCGGCGACCGGCTTTCGCCCGCGGAGCTTCGGGCCAATGTGGGGCTGCTGTTCGCGGCGGGGCATGAGACGACGGCGAACCTGATCGGCAACGGGCTGCTGGCGCTGCATCGCAACCCTGGGCAGTGGGCGACGCTGAAGGCCGAGCCGCGGCTGATCCCCGGGGCGATGGAGGAGCTGCTGCGGTACGACAGCTCGGTGCAGATGACGGGGCGGACGGTGCAGGAGGAGACGGAGCTGGGCGGTGTGGTGC
>JBBQJK010000294.1:0-3825 GCA_038325835.1 Gammaproteobacteria bacterium | reverse complement strand
CTACGTCGATGAATTTACCGATCAGCTGCCGGACGGTCTCGATACCTGGGTCGGTGATCGTGGTGCGCTCCTGTCGGGCGGTCAGCGCCAGCGGGTCGCGATCGCCCGGGCCCTGCTCAAGAACGCGCCGATCCTGATCCTGGACGAGGCCATGTCGGCGCTCGACACGGAGTCCGAGCGCCGCATCCAGGATGCCCTGGGCAAGCTGATGGAGAATCGCACCACGCTGGTGATCGCCCACCGGCTGTCGACCGTGGAGCAGGCCGATCGCATCCTGGTGATGGCGAACGGCGCAATCCTCGAGTCGGGCACCCATGCCGAGCTGCTGGCGGCCGGCGGCCACTACGCGCACCTCTACAAGTTGCAGTTCCGGGATGAACCAGGCTGAGGCCAGCCGGGGCCTCGAGGCCGTGTGGTATGGCCGCTCGCCAGTGGCCTGGCTGCTGGCGCCGTTCGCCGGCCTGTTCTGGCTGGGCACGACCGTGCGTCGCCGGGCCTACCGGTCTGGATGGCTGCAGAGCCAGCGCCTGCCCGTGCCGGTGCTGGTCGTCGGCAATCTCACCGTTGGTGGCACCGGCAAGACACCGGTCACCGCCTGGCTGGCCGCGCTCTGCGTGCAGTCCGGCTTCCACCCGGGCATCGTCAGCCGGGGGTATGGCGGCCGTCCGTCCCCGGAGCCGCGGCTCGTCAGCCCGGACGACGACGCGGGCGACGTCGGCGACGAGCCGCTCCTGCTTCGCCGGCAGACGGGCGTACCCGTCTGCGTGCACCCGGACCGGGTGGCCGCCGGCCGGCGGCTGGTGGCGGCGGGAGTGAACGTCGTTATCGCCGACGACGGGTTGCAGCACTACCGTCTGCAGCGGGACCTGGAAATCGCGGTGCTGGACGGGCAGCGCCGTCTTGGCAACGGCTTCCTCCTTCCCGCGGGTCCCCTGCGCGAGCCCGCCAGCCGGCTCGCGGACGTAGACCTCGTGCTGGTGAATGGCGGTCCGGCGGGAGCGGGTGAGTTCGCTATCGGCTCCGCAATCAGTGGCCTGCACTCGCTGGACGGCCACAGCCAGTGTGCACTTCGTGACTTGCGGCGGCAGTCCGTGCGGATGCTGGCGGGCATTGGCAACCCCGGGCGCTTCCGGGCCGAGCTCGCTGCCGCGGGCCTGGTCGTGGAAGCCGTTCCGGTCCCGGATCACGGCCGCGTGGACCTTGAGGCCCTGTGCCGCGCCAGCGCGGTGCCCATCGTCATGACGGAGAAGGACGCCGTAAAGTACAGGCCGGTCGGCGGGTGTCCCGTCTGGGTAGCGGCGGTTGATTTCCAGGTGCCGGCGGCGGTCGGTGACCGCGTCCTCGAGTGCCTGCGCAAACTTGGCAAGTAAGTGGCATCCATGGCCGACAGTAGTTTTCGAGTCGTGATTCCGGCGCGCTACGCGTCTTCCCGGTTTCCGGGGAAGGCGCTGGCCCTGCTGGCCGGGCGCCCGATCCTGGAGCGTGTCTGGCGGCAGGCACGCGCGAGCGGTGCCGCGTCCGTGGTCATCGCCACCGATGACGAGCGCATCGCGAGTGCGGCCCGTGGCTTCGGCGCCGATGTCGTCATGACGCGGACGAGCCACCGGTCCGGTACGGAGCGTGCGGCCGAGGTCGCGGACCAGCAGGGCTGGCGGGACGACACGGTTGTAGTGAACTGCCAGGGTGATGCGCCGCTGATTCCCCCCGCCTGCCTGGACCAGGTGGCGCGGCTGCTCGTCGAGCATCCGGGTGCCGGCCTGGCGACGCTGTGCACGCCGGTCGCCACGGCCGGGGACTACCGGAACCCGAACGTCGTCAAGGTGGTTTGTACGCAGGATGGCCGCGCCTTGTACTTCAGCCGGGCCCCGATTCCATCTGCGAGCCACAGCGCCTCCGGAGCCAGTGACCCATCCGGGTTTCCCCCGAGTCTCCGGCATGTGGGACTCTATGCGTACCGGGCCGGCGCACTCCGGCGGCTGGCGGCGGCGGAGCCCTGTGAACTGGAAGTGACCGAGAGCCTGGAACAGTTGCGTGCGCTCTGGCTGGGCCTTGAGATCCGGGTGGCGCAGGCTGCGGAGTCACTTGGGCCGGACGTGGACACGCCGGAGGATCTGGAGCGTGCCGCTCACTTTCTGCGGCGTTCGGGAGGGATTACATGAGGCTTCTTCGTTGTCTCCACCGGCCGCCGGTCCTTCGCAGGCTGGCGCGATGGAATTTCACCATCCACCGCGCCGGCTGACAGACCCGGCGGGTAGTTTGTTTGAATGACCTATACCCCCCGGGAAATCCGGCTCGCCGAGGTGGTGGAGGAACTCGAACGACGTCACCGGGCTTAGCCCGGAACGAGCTAGGCAGTGGGGGCTGGAGCCGACGCCCATGCACTGGGTCAGCTAAAGTTCGATTTTCCTCTGGAACGCCTTCAATGACCGCCGGGAAAGCCAGTCCGCTGCAACGCCTGTTGGCCATCGTCTGCGTGGACCAAAGGAAACTGTGGGTTGCCGCCTTCTTCCAGTTCCTCCAGGCGTTCACCTACCTGCCGTTCTTCGCCGGAGTGGGCATCCTGGTGGACGACGTGCTGCAGAATCCGGCGCTGACCCTCGAGCAGCGCCACCGATACATTATCTATTTCGCCCTGGCGAATTTCGCGCTTTGGCCGCTGCATGCCTGGTGTACTGTCGGCGCGTTCACCCGCGCGCAGTCGCTGGCGCGGGCGGCGATCGCCCGGATCCGCTGCCTGCTGGTGGACAAGCTGCAACTGATGTCGCTGGCTTTCTTCACCCGCCGCGGGGCAGGCGCGCTCGCTAACCAGGTGACTATTGATCTGGGGCGTGTGGAGGCGTTTCTGTCCAACGTCGTCGGCAGCCTCGTGATTTCCCTGTCGCTCGGGATCGGCGCCCTGGCCTACCTGGTCTGGCTGAATCCGCCGCTCGCCCTGGTAACCCTGCTATCTGCCCCTTTGCAGCTTCTGGTCGTGCGGCGCATGCGCAAGCGGCTGGATTCCCTTAGCGAGAACGTCCAGCAAAGCGGCGAGACCTTCTCCTCGAAGGTGGTCGAGTTCATCGGCGGGATGCGGGTTACCAAGAGTCTCGGCAACGAGGAGCGGGTGGCGAGGGAACTCGCGGAAGTCATCGAGCGCGTGCGCGGCGCCGGCATGGAGGCCGGGGTGACCATGCGCTGGGTCTCTATGGGCATACAGATGATCGGCGAGCTCATGGGGGTGCTCGTCTGGTGCCTTGGCGGAGTCCTGTTCCTGCAGGGGAAACTGCCGCTCGGGTCCCTGGTGGTTTTCGCCACCACCTACGGCTTCGTGCGCGGCGGCATGCAGGCGTTCATGGGGGCCTACGACGCGTGGGCGCAGGCCAAGCCCGGCCTGGTGTCGATGCTCGGCATTTTGGATTCCGAAGAAACGGAGACATCACGTCATGCGCCCGACCGCAAGCCGGTCCGGCTGCACGGCGGGCTTCAACTGCAGGACGTCACCTTCCGTTATCCCGGTTTGAGCGGCCCTCCCGCTGTCGTTGATATCAACCTGCTCGTCCCGCGCGGACAGCGCGTCGGCTTGGTCGGCGAGACCGGGGCGGGCAAGAGCACGCTGCTCGACCTGATCCTCGGGTTCTATCAGCCAGACCGTGGCGAGATCCTCTACGACGGACGGCGCATCGGGGAAGTCGGCCTCCTGGAACTCCGCAGGAACGTCGCCATCATGGGGCAGGACCCGTTTCTCTGGAATACAACGATCCGCGAGAACATCCGTTACGGCCGGCCGGACGCCACCGATGAAGAAGTCGAGGAGGCGGCGGGAAAAGCACAGGCGGACCGCTTCAT
>JBBQJK010000293.1:0-3827 GCA_038325835.1 Gammaproteobacteria bacterium | reverse complement strand
AAGATCCTGTGGTCAACGAGGTCCGGGCGAAAGATATTTCAAATCCCGTTGAAGTCAAGCGGCAGGTGGTCCGGCTGGCCTGCCGCCGCCTGGGGCGGGGAGGGGACGGGCATGATTTGGGGGCCTCGTGCGCTACAGTGCGCGGCGGTTGAATTGTGCAGGCCTCCCCCTTATCGTCCCCTGACCCGCAGCTGAGGATTTCGCATGGCCACCCTGATCGACAAGCATCTCGCCTACGTGGACAACGCCACTGTCTCTGCCCAGAAGCGCCAGCAGAAGCTCTGGAAGGCCGTGACGGCGAAGCGCACCAAAGGGGGCCTTTTGCCCCTGACCGACGAAGTGCTGAATGAGTACATCCAGGCGGCCCGCATGACGGCCTCGCTGATGATCGACATCGAAATGGTGCGGGACGAGTACCTGGCGGAAAAGTCGGGTGGCAAGAGCATGACGCGGAGCAAGACGCGCAGCAAGACCAGGGCGCAGCCCGCCCGGAAGAAGCGCTAGGCCCCCGCGGGGGCCGAGGCCGCGGTGAAGCGCGCCCTGCTCTGGCTCGCGGCCACGGCGCTCCTCGGCGTCGCCGGGGCTGCCCTCTACCTGGTCGCCGTATTCCCGCGCAGCCAACCGGCCAGCGCAGAGGTCATCGCGGTCACGCCGGTCCGGCTGGCCCGGGGCACTTACCTGGCTCAGCACGTCCTGCTCTGCAGCGAGTGCCATTCCGACCGGGACTGGACGGCCTACAGCGCACCCTCCGTGCCGCCGACGGGCGCCGGACGCACGGACTGCCTCGGCGCGGGCCAGTCCATGGCCGGCCTGGCCGCTGACTTTCCCGGGAAAATCTGCTTTCCCAATATCACGGCGGACCGGGACACCGGCGTCGGCACCTGGACGGACGGTGACTTGTTGCGTGCGGTGCGGGAGGGCACTGACCGGGACGGGCACGCACTGTTCCCGATCATGCCTTACTTCATTTTTCGCCACCTGAGCGAGGAGGACGCCCGCAGCCTCGTCGTGTGGATCCGCAGCCTGCCGGCCGTTTCCCGGTCGCACCCGGCGAAGCAGGTCGACTTCCCCGTCAATCTCTTCATCCGCCTCGTACCCCAGCCGCTGACCGCCAAGGTGCCGGAGCCGGATCCCACCAACAGTGTCGCCTACGGCCAGTACCTGGCCACGATTGGCCGCTGCGCGTTCTGTCATTCGCCGCGCGAGGGGCAGAGCCCGGAGCCGATTCCCGGCCGCCTGTTTGCGGGGGGAAACGAATTTCGTGGCCCCTTCGGCCTCCGCCTCTCCTCTAACCTGACGCCACACCCGTCGGGCCTGGGCAGAACGAGCCGCGAGGAATTCATCGCGCTGTTTCGCCGGCACGCCTCGCCGGAGCGGGTGCTTCCCGAGGAGAACACCATCATGGCCTGGAGCGCCTACGCCGCCATGACCGACGCGGACCTGGGTGCGATTTACGACTACCTGCGGACCGTACCGGCGCTGGCGACGCCGACCGCCTGAGCGGCGTACCTCGCTGTTCTCTTCGCCTGGCTATGACTCAGGGTGCGACCTGCCCCGCCAGTCGCTTGTTCAGTCGCAGCGCCGTCGGGATAAACAACGCCAGGGCAGCGAGGCAGCAGATGATCGCCACCGTATTCGCCGGTCCGAAGCCCTGGCCCGTCAGGAACTGGCCGGCAATAACCGGCCCCAGGAAAAAGCCGCCGATCTGCGCCGTCGGAATCAGCAGGCTGACCTTGCCCGTGTTATCGCTGAGCGCGATGGTGCCCATCAGGTAGGGTCCCGTCAGGTTCCAGAAGATCTGGAAGATGGCAGCGGTGACCGCGAACTGCAGGAAGCTCATCTGCCCCTGGAGCAGGAAGATCATCACCACCTGCACCAGCAGCGCGACGGTGACGGGAATGATCCGGCCGATGCGGTCTGCCAGCCAGGAGGCGGCCAGGGCGCCCGTCGTGGCGACGCCCGTGGAGATGCCCAGCGCCAGGCCCACCTGGGCGGGATCGATGCCGCCGGACGAGCCGATCAGCTTGACGAAGGCCCAGATGGCGCCGAGGCCCGTGCACCAGATCAGCATCACGGCGAGAGCCATGAAGGCCGGACCGGCGGAGCCGCCGCCCGCCGCGGCCTGATGACCGGCGCCCCGGGCGGCGGGTTGCGGGATCCAGCCCACCGTGGCCAGGGTCAGCAGGGCCAGGCCCGCCAAAGGCAGCAGCACGCCGCCGACACCAGCGTCCTTCGGGAACGGCAACACCAGGAAGCTCAGCACGCCGAGCACCACCTGCGCGGCGATCAGAAACGCGAAGTTCCGGTCCTTCTGGGCCGAGCCACTGATGATGGCGATGGCCAGCGTGAACGCCGTGCCCTGGCCCAGGAAGCCGACGGCGAAACGCAGGGCGGTCAGGGCGCCCGCGGTGGTCTGGTAGCTCGAGACCACGTTGCCTGCCACCACCACGAGGAGGGCGAAGATCGCGGCGTTGCGCCACTTGACCCGGCCCATCCACAACGTGGCTGCCAGCGGCGCCAGCGCGGTGCCCAGAGCCTCGACGGCGAAAATCTGACCGGCTGCGTCCACGGGGAGGCCGAGGGCTGCGACCAGCACCTCCGTCATGATGGGCCCGGCCATGATGGCAAAGACGCCAACGCAGCTCAGCAGGAGGGCGGCGATAAGGGTGGTGGGTTTGTCAGTGGCCATGGTCTGTGGTCCCTATCAAGGTGCAAAGAGCAGCTACTCTAACCGGTAGGAGCGGCTTCAGCCGCGACCTTTGCTGGCAACGAGGCTGTCCGCGATTGTCGCGGCTAAAGCCGCTGCTACAGGAGAGCGGCAGCGACGCCCTCCGCCACGAGACGGATTGCGGCCTCGGGATCGCCGTAAAGACGCAGGCCGACCTCCGTCACACCGGCGCGACGAAACGCCAGCAGTTCATCGATGATCGGCGTGAGGTGGTTGCTGGCGCCCGTGAGGGTCAGGCCATCCACCAGCGCGTTCAGGATGTTCTCCGGCACGACGCCCAGCGGATCCTCGCCACGCTGATAGGCCAGCGCGAGACCGGGCAGGTTCTGCTCGATGAGGTCGCAGGCCGCTGCGTCAACGAAGGGTGCGTTGCGGGCCCGTTCCCAGATGCCCCGCACCCAGAGCTTGCGGCGCGCTTCTACGTAGGCGGCCGCGCGGTCTGGCTTCACGTGCCAGGCGAGGAGGTTATTGATGGCCAGGTCGCGGCTGCAGCCGCTCCGGCGGGAGGACAGGCCTTCGCGGAGTGTGGTGACGGTGGCCCCGATCTGGTGGAGCGAGATGTCGCTCAGCATTACTCCGTCGGCCAGTTCGGCAGCCAGCCTGAGCATCTGCGGACGGTTCGCTGCCACGTAGAGGCGCGGTGCGGGCGCGGTGGCCCAGTCCGGCAGGTAGTTCTGCACCTGGAACAGTTCGCCACTAAAGGTCAGCGGCGTGGTCGGCGAAGTGGCGCGCAGGAACTCCACGCACTCCCGGACGCCACGGATCATGCGCGGGTGGGTGGCCCGCCGGTCCGGCTTCAGGCCCATGCCGATCATGGTGCCGCCGCCACCGCCAATGACCAGGTTCGCCCGGCCTCCCGAGAGTTCGCTCAGGGTGAGCAGGGAGTTCGCCATCTTCAGCGGGTGCAGCTCGAACGGGCTGATGGCCACGGGTCCCATGCGCACGGTACGGGAGTCCCGGGCCAGCAGCGAGAAGGCGAGGAAGGGGTCCCGGGCGGAGAGGATGTTAGGCGCCCAGACGGCATCGAAGCCCAGTTGCTCGGCCAGCAGGCCCAGCTCCCGGAAGCGCTGGGGGGAGTCGGGCTCGAAGATGAAGTGGA
>JBBQJK010000292.1:0-3844 GCA_038325835.1 Gammaproteobacteria bacterium | reverse complement strand
CAGGCCGTCGGGGCGTTCCCCCAACGGCCTGGCCACTAGTCGAAAGCAAGCGGTTTACTTATTTCATTCCATTGTTCATGTCGGTCTGGTTGGTGTTGGTCCTGTCCGGCGCCGACTTGTTCCGGGCCGGGTTGTCCATGCCGGGCTTTTCGACGCCCGCCTTGGCGGTACCCGGCGCGCTCATCGGCTGCGCATACTCCTTTTCGGACACGCGACCGTCCCGGTCCGCGTCCAGTGACATGAACGTACGGTCCGGAGTGGTGCCGAGTTCCAGTTCGGTGAGCTTGCCGTCCTTGTTCTTGTCCAGGTCCCGGAAGCTCTGGGCCATGGCGAGCGTGGTGGGCTGTTGCGGCGCTACCGGCCCGGTTTTCGGATTGGCCGGGTTGGCGGGATAGGCAGCGCCGGGTGAGGTCGTAACGCCTTGGGCATTGGCGGCGATTGCGGCCACGCCAAGCAGGACTAGGGGTATCAGTTGCTTGATCAACGGTGTTGTCCCTGGGGTGAAGCGATTGGATGACTTGACTCCAGCGTCACTATTCCCGTGGTCGTGGTCGCCCGGAGTCGGCGAAGCACGGCGGCTGGCGTAGGAGAAGGTGCCGGTCGGGCAGGGGTATCGCGCCTGAAGGCGCTCCTACTTCGGTGCCGGCACGACGCGCCAGATGGTGTTGCCCACGTCGTCCGCGACCAGAAGTGCGCCGCGGTTATCGATGGCCACGCCTACCGGCCTGCCGTTCGCCTTGCCGTCGGCACTGACAAAGCCCCCCAATAGCTCCTCCGGTGGGCCTGCCGGTCGTCCCGCAACAAAGGGCACGGCAATGACGGCGTAGCCACTGCGGGGCTTGCGGTTCCAGGAGCCGTGCTGGCCGATGATGGCGGCACCCCGGAAGCGGTCCGGGAACAGCGCCCCCGTGTAGAACGCCAGGCCCAGGGAGGCCGTGTGCGCCCCCAGCGCGTAGTCTGGCGGAATTGCCGAGGCCACCTTATCGGGCCGGGCAGGCGTCACCCGCACGTCCACGTGCTGACCGTAGTAACTCCAGGGCCAGCCATAAAAAACCCCGTCGCCGACGGCGGTGAGGTAGTCCGGCACCAGATCGTTGCCGATCTCATCCCGCTCGTTCACCACGGTCCAGAGGCGGCCATCGGCCGGGTTCCAGGCGAGCCCGTTGGGGTTGCGCAGCCCGGTAGCAAACGGCCGCAGCACGCCCGTGGCGGGGTCCAGCTCCAGGATGGCGGCCCGGTCCACTTCATTCTCAAGGCCGTTCTCTGCCACATTGCTGTTGGAGCCGACCGTGACGTACAGCCTGCCCGCTCCGGCACGCTCCGGGGGCGTGGCGATCAGGTTCTTGGTCCAGTGATGATTGATCGAACCCGCCGGTAGTGTCGCGACGGTCACGCCAGCGGCATCAATGCGGGAACTCCCGGTGGCGTAAGGAAACCGGAGGACCGCGTCCGTGTTGGCCACATAGAGCTGGTCACCCACCAACGCCATGCCGAAGGGGGAGTGCAGGCCGGTCAGGAACTCGGCCTGCAGTTCCGCCTTGCCGTCACCGTCCGCGTCGCGCAGCAGGGTGATGCGGTCGGCACTGGGCACAGCCGCCCCGGCCCGCTTCATCACCCGTTTCATGACCCAGCCCTTGAGTCCCCCGGCATCGTCCGGGCGCGGCGGCGCGTTGGTTTCAGCTACCAGCACATCACCGTTCGGCAGGACGTGCAGCCACCGGGGGTGGTCCAGGCCCTGCGCGAACGGCGTCACCCGAAAGCCCGGCGCCGCCCTCGGCGCCGCACCCGGCAGCCAAGCCGCCGCGGGGGCGATATGCACCGTCGGGATCAGGGCGCGCTCGGGTTCGGGCAACACAGGCTGTGCACCGAACCCGACGCTCACCGGATTGCTTGACGGGCCAAGGCACCCGGCGAGCGCGGCGGCCAACACCACCGGTATGGGAATGCCGAGAAGCCACATGGGGATCCAGCCGATCTTGCCCTGCTGATGGTGCGGTCCCCCAAGGCGACCTTGGTCTGGTCCTTCGAGCATGGCGGGTCGTCTCCTGCCGGACCTTGGGTCCGGGATGATCATCTTACGGGCTTGAGCTGGATGAACCATAGGACGTCCACGGGTGGGCGCCTGTCAGTGTCCTGCCTGGCGCCTCTCCCCTGTAGCCCGACCTCTTGTCAGCAGAATCCGACACGGCCCTGTGGGACGCCTCTGACGGCAAGGAGGGGCATGCGCCGCTCCAGTGGTTCCGGCAGGTCGGCGACCATCAGGTCACGGATCACGTCAATTTTTGGAAGGACCGCAACCATGACCACCCCTCAATCAGCGCTGCTGTCACGCTCAGCTGCGTTTCGGCATTCAGCCGAGGTCCTGCAGCCAGGGGGCTGGAGTCCCGAACAGAAGTTGCGCGTCCTGCGCCAGTTGAAGTACGACCTGGGGCAACTCCAGGTGGGCACCGACACGGATCCAGCGCCAACCAGCCTCCCGGCATGAGCACCTCAAAGCGCCCGCCGCGGACCACCCGCGCCCCTGACCAACACCAGCGCACCGCCGCCGGGGGTGAACTGCACCAGTCGGCCACCGGCGCGCATGGACCACTGACGACCAACCAGGGCCTGGTGATTCCGGACAATCAGAATTCCCTGCGATCCCACCCCCGGGGCCCGACGCTGCTGGAAGATATGCTGCTCCGGGAGAAGATCACCCACTTCGACCACGAGCGCATCCCGGAGCGGGTCGTCCACGCCCGCGGCTCTGGCGCCCACGGCTTCTTCGAACTGACGCATGCCCTCAAGAAGTACACCACTGCCGGCGTGCTGACGGAGGTGGGCGTCAGGACGCCCGTGTTTGCCCGGTTCTCCACGGTGGCCGGAGGTTCCGGCTCAGCCGACACTCCCCGGGACGTCCGGGGCTTTGCGGTGAAGTTCTACACCCAGCAGGGCAACTGGGATCTCGTCGGCAACAACATTCCGGTGTTCTTCATCCAGGATGCCATCAAGTTTCCCGACCTCATTCACGCCGTGAAGATGGAGCCGGACCGCGGCTTCCCCCAGGCGGCCAGCGCCCACGACACCTTCTGGGACTACATCTCGCTCACCCCGGAAGCCATGCACATGGTCATGTGGATCATGTCGGACCGGACGCTGCCCCGGTCGCTGCGCATGATGGAGGGCTTTGGCATCCACAGTTTTCGTCTGGTGGATGCGCAGGGCGCGTCTACCTTCGTCAAGTTCCACTGGCGACCGAAACTGGGGCTGCAATCCACGATCTGGGATGAGACCATGAAGATCGCCGGCGCTGATCCGGACTTTCACCGCCGCGACCTGTTTGAGGCCATCCAGGCCGGGAACTTTCCGGAGTGGGAGTTCGCCGTCCAGCTCTTCTCCCAGGAAGAGGCCGACAAATTCCCCTTCGACCACCTCGACTCGACCAAGCTGATTCCTGAGGAGTTGATCCCGTTGCAGGTGATCGGTCGCCTCGTGCTCGACCGATGGCCCGACAACTTCTTTGCCGAGACGGAACAGGTGGCGTTCTGCCCATCCCACCTGGTCCCCGGCATGGATTTTTCGGACGACCCCCTGTTGCAGGGTCGGCTCTTCTCCTACCTGGACACCCAGCTCACCCGGCTGGGGTCGCCCAACTTCCACCAGCTGCCGATCAATGCGCCCAAGTGCCCATTCGCCAATCAGCAGCGGGACGGCCATATGCAGATGGCCCGGCCCGTGGGTCACGTCGCCTACGAGCCGAACACATTAGCGCAGGATTCACCCCGTGAGGCCCCGGCCCACGGCTTCGTCAGCGCCGCCGTTGCCGCCACGGGCAGCAAGGGCCGGAGCCGCGCTGCAAGCTTTG
>JBBQJK010000291.1:0-3876 GCA_038325835.1 Gammaproteobacteria bacterium | reverse complement strand
TGCTCGGCATGATGCTCAATCTGCTCTCGGGCGATGCGCTGAAATGGAAGGCGAAAGGGGAGGCCTACCTGCGGACCAGTGGAGTCCCCTACACCATCGTTCGCCCGGGTGGGCTCACGGACGACGCGGGCAGCCAGACCGGGCTTGTCCTGCAGCAGGGCGATGAGGGCTCGGGGCGCATCGCCCGTGCCGACGTGGCCGCCGTGATGATCGCGGCCCTGGACAACCCGGACGCACTGGGCAGAACCTTTGAGGTCTTCGAGGACGACAAGGCCCGCCGGGACGCGTGGCGCACGGGGTTCAGTGCACTCAAGCCGGATTTGCCAGCCAGTCCCTAACGACCGTCCAGGGCTCCACATCGGCGTACTTGAGCATGAGGTCGCACAGATTCGCAAAATGCGGAATCTCATGCTTGTCGGCCACGCACTCCTCGGGAATGATCACGCGGAAATTGCGGGACAGCGCATCCACCGCACTCGCCCGCACGCAGCCGGAAGTGCTGCCCCCAGTCAGGATGACCGTGTCCACGCGGTGCCAGTTGAGCAGTGAGGAGACTGGCGTCTCGTGAAATACGCTGGGCATGCGCTTGTTGAACACGGCGTCCTGTTGCCGATCGATGCCCAGCCGGGGATCCAGAGCTGCCCGGTCAGAACCCTCCTTGATATTTTGCAGGGAATCGACCGTGTTGGTCCGTGTGCCCCAGATACCCGCATCTGACCCGTCCGGCAGGTACGCGATGTAGGTCCAGATCACGGGCCAGTGTCGCTGGCGGGTAAGCACTGCCAGCGTATTGATGTACTCCAGCTGCAGCGGGTCCGTCTGATAGGCCGTGCGGAACGTGTCCACCTCAGTGTAGGCCCGCTGCAGGTCGATATTGATCAGGGCGGCCTTGTGGCCGAAGCCGAACCGGGCCCGGGCCGGGTTCTCCCGCACCTGGGCCCAGTACTGGCGTGGCGTCAGATTCGAGGTTTCCATCCTCGGCATGCTATCCCAGACCTGACTGGCGGCGAATCTCTTCAGGGGTCACACCCGCCTCGCGAAGCGCGGCCAGTGTCTGGGCGTGATCCCGCTTGGCCAGGCGCTGGCCTGCCGGGTTCCGGATCAGGGGATGGTGCCGGTAGCGGGGCACAGGGAGACCGAGCAGGGCCTGCAGAAGCCGCTGCACGTGGGCTGCAGAATGCAGATCGTTGCCCCGGGTCACCAGCGAGACGCCCTGGTCTGCGTCGTCCACTACCACGGCCAGGTGATAGCTCACGCCGAGGTCCTTGCGGCCAAGAACCAGATCGCCCAGCAGGGCTGGCTGAGCGGTGATGAGCCCCTTTTCTCCAGCCGGGCCCTGTCCGGTTTCCTCAAAGCACAGTTCACCAACCGGCAGCCGCTGAACCGCCAGACCGATATCCAGCCGCAGTGCGTGAGCGGCGCCCTCGGCCAGTCGGGCCTCCCGTTCGCTGGCGGTCAGATTTCGGCAGGTCCCGGGATATAGCGGCCCGTCGGGCCCCTGGGGGGCGGCGGCCAGGCCGGCAATTTCCCGGGCGATGGCGCCTCGCGTGCAAAAGCACGGATAGACGAGACCACGACGGGTCAGGCTATCCAGAGCAGCGTTGTAGAGAGTAAAGCGCTCTGACTGACGGGAGACCGGTCCATCCCAACGGAGGCCAAGCCAGTTGAGATCTTCAAGAATCCCGGCCTCGTGGCGCGCCGCGCAGCGCTTCGGATCCAGGTCCTCCATGCGCACGACAAAGCGGCCACCGGTTTCCCGGGCGGCGCTGTGCGCCAGCAGCGCGGCGTAAGCGTGACCCCGATGCAGTGGCCCGGTGGGACTGGGTGCAAAGCGCGTGGTTTCCGGCTGGAGCATCGGGTCGGATTATACTGGCGAGCCTTGAACGCTCCCCAGCCCCACGCTACTCCCCCCAACGCGACCCCCGCCAGCCCGGCTCAGCCGTTACCCGGACTCCTGGGCCGGCTCGGCCTGAATTTTGGTGTGCTCCGGTTTAGCCGGCGGGCGCTCACCCTGGTGTGGTCCACCAACCGTCAGCTGACGGTTCTGCTGACCTTGTTGACCCTGGCAGCGGGCATGCTCCCCGCAGCGGCGGCCTGGATCGGCAAGCTGGTGATCGATGCCATCGTGGCCCAGATGGCCGTGGGCACTGCGGGCGGTTCGCCGAATTACGTCCCGGTTCTGGAGTTGGTGGTGGCAGAGGCGGGGATTATCGGCCTCCTGGGAGCGGCCCAGCGGGGCATCGCCGCGTGTCAGTCACTTCTGCGGGCCCAGCTGGGCCAGCGGGTCAACGAGATGATCCTGGAGAAGGCGCTGACCCTGGATCTCACCCAGTTCGAAGACGCGGAGTTTTACGACAAGCTCACCCGGGCCCGCCGGGAGGCCTCGAGCCGTCCGCTCAGCCTGGTCATGCGGAACTTCTCACTGTTCCAGCAGCTCGTGGCGCTGTTCAGCTTCTCGGTACTGCTGGCCGGATTCTCACCCTGGGCAATGGCTCTGCTCGTCCTGGCCGGCCTGCCGGCGTTCGTGGCGGAAACCAAATTCTCTGGTGACGCGTTCCGGCTGTTCCGGATGCGGGCGCCTGAGTCCCGCCTGCAGCTCTACCTGGAAACCGTGCTGGCCCGGGAAGACAACGCCAAGGAGGTGCAGCTGTTTCAGTTGGGGCCGATGTTGCTGGGCCGCTACAAGGCGATCTTTGCGAAGATCTACGGCGAGGATCGCGCCCTGACCATGCGGCGGGAGACCTGGGGGCTGTCACTGACCCTGTTCAGCACGGCAGCCCTCTACTCGGCCTACGGCTGGATTGCCGTCACCGCCGTCAAGGGCGGTATCTCCCTGGGCGAGATGACGATGTATCTCATGCTGTTCAAGCAGGGTCAGGCGGCGGTGGCCGCCAGCCTGGCCTCCATCGGCGGCATGTACGAGGACAATCTCTACCTCAGTAACCTCTACGAGTTTCTGGAACAGGCGCCGGTGTTTCAGTCCGGGGATGCTCCCCGGGGTCCGGACCCGGCAGACGGCGTGCGCTTCGATGCGGTGTCTTTCAGTTACCCGGGCGCTCGCGAACCCGCCCTCAGCGCGATCAACCTGCACATCAGACCGGGGGAAAGCCTCGCGTTAGTGGGAGAGAATGGCGCCGGTAAATCAACGCTCATCAAGCTCTTATGCGGACTTTATCAACCCAGTTCTGGGCGCATACTCCTGCACGGCCTGGATGTCAGGGACTGGGAGCGCGACGCCCTGCGGCGGCAGATCGCGGTGATTTTCCAGGACTTCAATCGCTACCAGTTCACCGTGGGCGAGAACATCGGCGCCGGGGACATCGAGGGCTATGCCGACGAGAGCCGCTGGGAAGAGTCCGCGCGTAAGGGCATGGCGCTGCCTTTCATCCGCACCCTGGAACGAGGCTTTGGCACACAACTCGGCAGCTGGTTCAAGGGTGGCAAGGAACTCTCGACAGGCCAGTGGCAGAAAGTCGCGCTGTCACGGGCGTTCATGCGCACGTCTGCAGATGTGCTGGTGCTGGATGAGCCCACGGCGTCCATGGATGCGGCGGCTGAGGCGGAGCTCTTTGCGTACTTCCGTGAGCACACCGTTGGCCGGATCTCAATCCTGATCTCCCACCGCTTCTCCACCGTGCGCCAGGCAGACCGGATTGCGGTCCTGGAGCACGGCCGCATCATCGAGTACGGGACCCACGCCGAGCTGCTGCAATCGAACGGCGAATATGCCCGGCTGTTTAATCTGCAGGCCCTAGGTTATCGCTAGCTGGGTTATCGCTAGCTGGGTTATCGCCAGCAAGACTTCCCGGCAACCCGCCGGCGCCGGGCCGCCAGCAGGCCCAGGCCAAGCAGCACCAGCGGGTGAGTCATACCGCC
>JBBQJK010000290.1:0-3880 GCA_038325835.1 Gammaproteobacteria bacterium | reverse complement strand
GGGCAGTGTGTGCTTCGCACCGGAAGGCGGGCTCTATCTCTGTGAGTACCTGAAGGGGAACAAGCCGTACACCGGCGGCGACATGCGGCGGCTGCCCGGTACCGACGTGGTGGGTTACGGCCGGATTGCGCATTTTGACGCAACATTTACGCCGCTTGCAGAGTTTTCCAACGAGACCGCTGAGTCCCTCACCGGCTTTCACGGCGTAACCCACTCCATACTCGAGCCGGGCGGGCAGTTCATCACCTACATCACCGATCTCGGGATGCGCGTCCTGCGTTTTGATGTGCGGAGCGGCCGCCAGTTGCCGGACCTCGTCACCTATCCGGGCGGCGAGGATTACCGGCAGAAGTGGACGACCGGAGTCGCGTACAGGAAAGACGGGACTCTGCTCCTTCTGCGTGGCAGCTTCATCGACTTTATCGACCGCAACGGCGTGTCGCTTCGGACATTGCCCCTCGACTGCTACGGCTACGCGATGATCACCGCGGCAGACGACGACCGCCACGCGTTCTGCACCAACATCTTCACCGGGGTCATGTCCAAGGTGGACCTGGAGGCCGGACGCATCGTCGGGCAAATCGACACGGGGCTGGCCAAGCCCCAGCGGAGCCTGGCAGGGGTAGCGGAGTTCAGTGCCTGAGCGGCTGGCCCGCGGTGGTCCGGCTCAGTCCTTCCACTCGAAGATCTCAACCTTGTCGCCGCTCATGACGTAGTCCGTATCCGCCATGTCGCCCGTCCAAGGCTTGGTGCTGATGGTGCCGGTGATCCAGTAGGGATCCGCCATGGACTTGAGGTTGAAGGGCTTCCTTAGTTTCACGTAGACGATCTGGTTGGGCGGCGGCGGGGGCACGTGGATGCAGGCGCCGAAGTAGGGGACGAGCAGGAATTCATTGAGCTCTCCGCCCTCGTCGGACTCCAGGGGCACGATGTAGCCGGGCAGCTTCACGTACTTCCCGTCCAGGGATTTCACGGGGTTGTAGGCATACTGCGGCACATAGGGGGAGCCGGGTTGCTGGTCCGGCCCGCCCTTGCCGGGAATGCCCGAGCCCGGAAACGCCGGTGGTGGTGGGGCGCTCACCGGCGGCATCAGGTCATCCCAGCTCAGTTCTTTTGGCTTGGCCGGCGCGGCGGACACGGTGGTCGTGACCAGCGACAGTCCCAGCAGTGTGGCAGCGAGCAGCTTTGTCATGTTCCAGAATCCTATACCCGAATCGTGAGGCCGTCAGAAAGCGCGTTGCGATAGGCGCGCCAGGCCGGCAGTACGCCCATAAGCAGAGCTGCCGCGATCACCACGCCCGCGATGGTCAGGTCCCACTGGCCGGGTGGGCGGAGCGCGACGAAGATGCCGAAGCGCGCCTCGATGAGCGGCGCCCCGGCGGCGAGCAGCAGGTACAGCGTGGCGAAGCCGAGGATCACGCCCGCGAGAGCCAGAAGTCCCGCTTCGCTCACCAGGAGCCCGAAGATGTGCCAGGGCCTGGCGCCAACGGAGCGGAGGATGGCCATTTCCCGGCGGCGCTCGTTCAGGCTGGTGAGGATTGCCGTCAGCATGCCGAGGAGACCGCCCAGCACCACGAAGCCGCTGATGGCGAGCAGCGCGACCTCCACGATGCCGACGAGATCCCACAGCTGTTGCAGGGCTACTCCCGGGATGATCGCCGACAGGGGTTCCTCAGGGTACTCATTCAACACGCGCTGCAGACGAAAGGAAGCCGCCCGGGACTTGAGGCCGACCAGCACGGCGGTGATGGCCTTTGGCGTCAGGTCCAGGGTGCGGACCTGATCTGGCGAAATCTCCTGGCCCCGGACGCGGGTGCCGCTCTGCCAGTCCGCGTGGATCGCCTCGATCGCCTCCAGGCTCACGTGGACTGTGCGGTCCACGGGCGTGCCGGTCTTCTTCAGGATCCCCCGGATCACGAAGGGCTTGTCATCGTGGTTCATGAAGCTCGTGGCGCCGAGGCCGTGGGCGATCACGACAGGCTGTCCCAGCTGATACCCGAGCTGCCGGGCAACGTCGGCGCCGATGACGGCGTCGAACAGGTCTGCCACGCGCCCGCCGGCGGCGAACTGCAGGGTGCGGTCACCGGCGAAACTGTAGTGTTCGTAGTAGTCATCGCTGGTTCCCATGACCCGGAAGCCCCGGTGGGAATCCCCCAGGGAGATGGGGATCGTCCAGGCAACTTCCCGGCGCTGGGCCAGGTCCTGGTAGGTCTGCCAGGTGATGTTGTTGGTGGCGTTGCCAATCCTGAACACGGAGTAGAGGAGCAGGTTCAGGTCGCCGCTCCGGGCGCCGACGATCAGGTCGGTGCCGGAAATCGTGTTGGCAAAACTCGCCCGGGCCTCCGTGCGCACGCGCTCCACGCCAAGCAGGAGCGTGACGCTGACAGCGATGGAGAATATCGTCAGCAGCGCGGTGCCGCGCCGGTTCCACAGGCTGCGGGCGGCGAGACCGAGGATGGTGCGCAGGCCGCTCATGCAGCGTCCCGCCGCGCCAGCTGGTTCAGCGCCAGCAGGTCGACCTGCCGGTCGAACTGCGGGGCCAGGGACTGGTCGTGACTGACGAAGACGATGGCGCTGCCGGCGGCCGCGCACTCGCTCATCAGCAGCCGGAGGAAGTCCGCGCGGGCGGCGGCGTCGAGCGAGGAGGTGGGCTCGTCGGCAATCAGCAGCTCGGGTTTGCCGATCAGTGCCCGGGCCGCCGCCACCCGCTGCTGCTGGCCAATGCTCAGTTCCGTCACCCGTCGATCCAGCAACCCAGCCTCATCGAGGCCCAGCCGACTGAGCAGACGATCGGCCTCGACCCGAAGCTCGGGGCCCCCGCCCGTCGCCCGCTCCCGGCGCCGGGCGGAGAACCGGCAGGGCAGGGCCACGTTGTCCCGCACCGACAGGTAGGGCAGCAGGTTGAACATCTGAAAGATGAAGCCGATGCGGTCCACCCGCAGGGCATCCCGGCGCGCTGCACTGAGGTCCCCCAGCGACTCCCCAAGCACGCGGACGGTGCCACTGTCGGGGGCCAGCACGCCGCCGATGAGGCCGAGCAGAGTGCTCTTGCCACTGCCGCTGGCCCCGCTGATGAAGACCCGTTCGCCAGCCTCCACGTCGAAGCGGGGTATTTGCAGCAGCGGCTGGCCGGGTCGCCAGCCAAAGCTCACGTCCCGGAGTTCGACGAGGCTCACCTGCCGGGTTCCGGGCGCGGCAGCAGAACCCGCGGCGTGCCGGGTGTCAGGACGACCGCCTTCTGGCCCGCGGGTGTCACGATGCCGGTGGCCAGCTTCGCGATCCCCGGGAACTTGGACAGGAGCTGCACGTCCACCCACTGCAGTACCGCTGGATTACCGCACCGGAACTCCCAGGAGGCCTCCAGATCGGAGTGCCCTTCGGCGCCAAACCCGGGTGGTGATACGGCTGCGGAAACCATCCGGCAGTTGGCCTCCGGTGGCGTCAGGAACAGGGCATCCCCGACTCGCAGCACGTTCAGCGCCTTCGCCAGCACGGCGGTCTGCTCCGGAGTGGCAGGCTTGTGCTCGAAGCCGATGAGGTTGGCTGCGGGGCCGTCCAGATCGATGGCCAGATCGTTGCCATCGACGGCGATGCTCAGGCTGCTGCTGCCATGCTCATGCTTTCCGGCAGAGCGGGTTTCCGCCGCCAAGCCGCGAGGACTCGCTACGGCGCTGATGAGCAGTGAATAAAGAATGACCTTTTGCATTTGGTTCATGACTCCCTGATTGCCCGTGGCCATTGGGCAGCCCGCACACGGGACGCCCGTACTCCGGCAAGACGCGCCGTCGCGGCGTTAGCGGGCCGGCGGACCGCGGGCGGTGGCCCGGGTGGGAGCGGTCGGCGTATCGGCAAGAATCATGGACTGAACAGGAGTGTGCCT
>JBBQJK010000289.1:0-3886 GCA_038325835.1 Gammaproteobacteria bacterium | reverse complement strand
GATGTAGTCGAGCTGCCAGCCGCGATCTGCCAGTGCCCGCTCGATGGCCGCGGCGTCCGGCGTGTCGACGCTCGCCGTCAGACCCACCTCGGCATCGTGGATCAGGTAACCGTAGTTGTCCTGAAGACACGGAATCTGGTGTATCTGGAGAGCAGTCACGGGAATCTCACATTTCGCGCCTCAAACTTACCGGATTCAGACTTCCCCGCTTCAGACTTCCCCGCTTCAGACTTCATTGAGCCGCGGAATAAGTTCGACGAGGTTGCACGGGCGGGTGCGGTGATCGAGTTGCGACCCGATGAGCCGGTCCCAGCCCGTCGCGCAGGCGTTGCTGGAGCCGGGCAGGCAAAAGAGGTAGGTGCCGTTGGCCACGCCGGCCAGGCAGCGGGACTGCAGGGTGGAGGTGCCGATGTCTTCCCAGGACAGCTGGCGGAACATCTCACCAAAACCCTCAATCACTTTGTCCAGCAGCGGCAGGATCGCCTCGGGTGTGCCGTCCCGGCCGGTGACCCCGGTGCCACCGGTGGTGAGGATCACCTGGATCGCGGGGTCGGCAATCCAGGCAGAGACGGTGGCGCGAATGCGGTACAGGTCGTCGGGCTCGAGGGCCCGGTCAGCGAGCAGGTGGCCCGCGTCTTCGAGGCGTCCGATCAGCAGCGCGCCCGACTTGTCCGTCTCCACCGTGCGGGTGTCGGAGACCGTGAGCACGGCGATGGAGAGCGGGAGGAAATCGCGGGGTGTGTCCATGGGGACATGATACCCGTCAGGCCGCGTCGTCGCCCCCGCCAGCACGCCGCACCTGCTCCCGCAGGAACTCGGCAAAATGCCGGCAGGCGTCAGTGGCCGTGAAGATCCCGGCCAGCTTGCCGTGGCGTGTCACGAGCGCAGAACCCAGGTGGTGTTCAGCCATGTGTGCCAGCACCTCGTCGAGGCGAGCGTCCAGGTCCACGATGTAGGCATCCTTCATCATGGCATGGGCCACCCGGGTCTCGTGCTCGTCCGGGTTCGCGAAGTCGGGCCCGAGGATCAGCCTGATGTCCCGGTCGGAGACGCTGCCCACGAGTTCGCCGGCGTGGGTCACGGGCAGGTGGCGGATGCGGTGCTCCCGCATGAAGGCCTGGGCATCGGCCACCGACGCGCCCACGTCCACGGAGTAGGGAAAAGGGGTCATTACGCCCTTGATGGCAGGTATGCGCTTCATCGTTCAAGCATAGCCCCGTCCGGCCGAATTGTGTGCTCCGGGGAAAGGCGGTAGGGTGGATCGCATGGAACCCGACCTGCAGTCCTACTGGATGCCCTTTACGCCCAACCGGTACTTCAAGCAGCACCCCGTGTTGCTCGAGTCCGCGGCAGGGATGTACTACACCACGCGGGACGGCCAGAAAATTCTGGACGGTATTGCCGGCCTCTGGTGCGTCAATGCCGGCCACTGTCACCCGCGGATCGTCGCGGCGGTGCGCGAGCAGGTCGGCAAGCTGGACTACGCGACCGCCTTCAATATGGGCCACGCGGGGGCCTTCGAACTGGCCTCCGAGCTGGTCAGGCTGGTCCCCGGGAACCTGGATCACGCTTTCTTCGTCAATTCCGGGTCCGAGGCGGTGGATACGGCGCTGAAGATTGCGCTGGCTTATCACCGGGTGCGGGGCGAGGGTCAGCGCTTCCGCTTTATTGGCCGGGAGCGGGGCTATCACGGCGTGGGTTTCGGTGGCATTTCGGTGGGCGGCATGGTGGCTAATCGCAAAGCCTTTGCGAGCGCCATGCTGCCCGGCGTCGATCACCTGCCGCACACCCACGACCTGGCGCGCAATGCCTACTCCCGCGGTCAGCCCGACCACGGTGTCGAGCTCGCCGAGGCACTGGAGCGGCTCATTGCGCTGCACGACCCGAGCACGATAGCGGGCGTGATCATCGAGCCGGTATCCGGCTCCGCCGGGGTTCTGGTGCCGCCCAAAGGCTATCTGGACCGGATCCGCGCCATCTGTGACAAGCACGGCCTTCTGCTGATCTTCGACGAAGTCATTACGGGCTTCGGCCGCACCGGCTCAGCCTTCGCGTCCCAGACCTTCACGGTGCAGCCCGATATCATGACGGTGGCCAAGGACATCACCAGTAGCGCGATGCCGATGGGTGCGGTGCTGGTGGATCGGCGCATCTACGCGGCCTGTGTGAGCGCCTCCGGATTTCCGGAGCAGGCCGTCGAGTTTTTCCACGGCTACACCTACTCCGGCCATCCGCTGGCCTGCGCTGCGGGGCTCGCGGCCCTGGCAGTCTACCGGGACGAGGGTCTGTTCGAGCGAGCCGCGTCGCTCGCCCCGGTCTTCGCCGATGCGCTGCACAGTCTCAAGGGTGCGCCCCACGTTGTCGACATACGCAATATCGGCCTGATGGGTGCGGTGGAGCTTGCGCCCCGCAAGGATCAGCCGACGCTGCGGGCGCTGGAGGTTTTCCGGCACTGCTTTGCCAACGGCGTCCTGGTGCGGACGACGGGGGACATCATTGCGCTCACGCCCCCCCTGATCATCGAACCCACGCAGATAGATCAGATTGTTACGACTATTGGCAAGGCGCTCAAGGCTGTCGCCTGAGGCTCCCGGCTTCCCTCCCTTAGGAGACTTACATGCTGATTGGTGTTCCTACCGAAATCAAACAGGACGAGCACCGGGTGGGCCTGACGCCCACCAGTGTCCGGGAACTCGTGTTTCACGGTCACCAGGTGCTGGTCCAGAGCAAGGCGGGGGCCGGCATCGGCGTCCGCGACCTTGACTACGAGCGGTCGGGTGCCACGATTATGGGTTCGGCCAGCGAGGTGTACGGCCGCGCAGAGATGATCGTCAAGGTGAAGGAGCTCCAGACGGGCGAGTTCGCCCTGCTGCGCGACGGTCAGGTGCTGTTCACCTACCTGCACCTGGCGCCCGATCCGAAGCAGACCGAAAGCCTGATCAGGTCTGGCGTCGTCGCCATTGGCTATGAGACGGTCACTGGCCCCAACCACAGCCTGCCGCTGCTGTCGCCAATGAGCGAAGTGGCGGGACGGATGGCCGTGCAGGCCGGCGCTCATTGCCTGGAGCGCGAGGCCGGCGGTGCCGGCATCCTGCTCGGCGGCGTGCCCGGGGTGAAGGCGGCCAACGTCGTGGTGCTGGGTGGCGGCGTGGTCGGCACCAATGCCATCCGCGTGGCCATGGGCATGGAGGCACAGGTGACGGTCATTGATCGCTCCCTGCCCCGGCTGAAGGAACTGGATTTCCAGTTCGGTGGCCGTCTCAACACTATTTATTCCACCGTTGAAGCGATTGAGCACTACGTGGCCGAGGCGGACCTGGTGATTGGTGCGGTTCTGGTGCCGGGCGCGGCCGCACCGCGCCTGGTGAGCCGCGAGATGGTGCGGGCCATGCGGGACCGGTCCGTCGTCGTCGACGTGGCTATCGATCAGGGTGGCTGCTTTGAGACGGCGCGGGCCACTACCCACTCGAAGCCCACCTACGTGGAGGAGGGCGTGGTGCACTACTGCGTGGCCAACATGCCCGGTGCGGTCGCGCGAACCTCGACGTTCGCGCTGAACAACGCGACGTTGCCCTACGTGCTCGCGCTGGCTGACAAGGGCTACCGGCAGGCGCTGCTGGATGACGCCGGCCTGCTCGACGGCCTGAACGTTCACCGGGGCAAGGTCACTTACGCGGCGGTCGCCGCCGCGCTGGGGCACGAGTACGTGCCCGCCCGACGGGTTCTGGGCACCTGACGATGCGTTGTTCGTAGTAGCACCTTGTAGGAGCGGCTTCAGCCGCGATTCCCTGCCCAGCGCTTATTCCCGGCTGCCTGTGCCCGAAATGCCTCTTGACCACCCACAAGACGCTGGTGCTAGAGTCCGTTCATGACTAGCGAACTTGAA
>JBBQJK010000288.1:0-3927 GCA_038325835.1 Gammaproteobacteria bacterium | reverse complement strand
CAAACGCCGGACTCGCCCTGACGACGGCCTGGATGTGACCCGCGTAGTCCGGCCAGTCCGTCGCGGCGTGGAAGTACCCGCCGGTGGCCAGCCCCGCCGCGAGCAGGGCAACGAACTCCGGCTGTACCAGCCGCCGTTTGTGGTGGCGCTTCTTGTGCCAGGGGTCGGGAAAGTAGAGGTGGACCCCCAGCAGGGACCGGTCCGGCAGGCGGTCCCTGAGAACGTCCATCGCGTCCTGCATCAGGAGCCGCACGTTGGAGAGCCCCAGTCGTTCAATAGCCAACAGGCAGTGGCCGACGCCGGGTTCGTGGACTTCGACTCCCAGGAAGTTCCGGTCGGGCGACTCCGCCGCCATCGTCACCAGGGCATCCCCGTTGCCAAAGCCGATTTCGAGCACACAGGGCGCGACGCGCCCGAATTCTCCGGCCAGATCCAGCAGCGGCGGGTTGCCGGGCCCGAGCGCGGGCCCGGGCCCGTGAGTGGGCAGGCCGAACCGGGGCCAGAGTTCGGCCAGTGCCCGATCCTGGGCTTTAGTCTGGCGGCCGGCGCGGCGCACAAAACTCCGAATATGGCGGGGCTCGGTCGGCGCAGTCATCGCGGCGTACCCGCCCGCACCAGAAACCGCCGGATCCCCGCCGGGTCCGGTTCCGCAAAGCCCCGCACCGGGACAGGGCCACTGGCAAGTCCGCAGCGGTAGCGGGTGTGGCCCGTGTCGATCCACACCTCGTGGCCTTCTGCGACCAGCCCGCCGGTCGCGTCGTCGATGGCCTGGTATCGATCCGCCGTAATGGTGGTCCAGTAGCGGGACTCCACCGTCCGGCGCCCGAGCCGCAGGCTTACCCCGCCCGCTCTGGTGGGGCCTTCGGTGGCAAACCAGGGCTGCGCCAGGGCGGCACACTGGGGCTTGAGATGCGTGGCCGCAGACCAGTCCCAGCTCAGGCGCAGGAACAGGCCGGCCACCGCCAGGGTCCCCAGGGCCGCGGCCACCCGGAAGCCCGGGGTGCCCAGCCGGGCTTCGAGGCGGGTCCGCCACTGAGCAGACTCGAGGATGCCGGCCGCAGCCAGCACCGTCAGGGCGGCCGGGATCACCGCGATGATCAGGACCACCGCCGCCAGGCCCAGATCAGTGAAACTCGGTAGCGTCATGTTCTAGAATCGCGGTCCGAAGCGGGTGTAGTTCAATGGTAGAACTGCAGCTTCCCAAGCTGCTAACGTGGGTTCGATTCCCATCACCCGCTCCATTGTTCCCGAGGCTTGGCTAGTCGCTAGCCAGCAGCGACAGAAACTCCTCGAACTTGCCCGTGGGCCCTCGGGGGATCACCCCGACCGGCACGACCAGCACCTCAAAGGGATAGCCCAGGGACCGGCGGGTTTTGGCCACTGCCTCGGTAACTTCCGCGGGACTTAAGGGGCGGGAGCAAACCACCCGGACTTCCACCGTATCGAGGGCCGTTTGCACGAACTGCGCCTGGATGATCGCGGCCACCGACCGGATCCCCATCAGCTGGTTGGGCCAGTAGTGCCGACCATCGGGCGTCCGCACCAGGTTGCGCACCCGGCCCTGAACCCTGCCCAGCACCGGCAGCCCGCGCCCGCAGGGGCAGCGCTCCCCAACGGTCGCGTAGTCTCCCAGCTCGTAACGCAAGAGTGGCGTGGCCAGGTTGTGCAGCGCGGTGACCACAACGCGGCCGGTCTCGCCCGTGGCGCAGGGCTGCCCGGCCTCATCAAGGACCTCTACCAGCACGGCCTCGGACTGAATGTGCAGACGGCCCTGCTCCCGGCAGCGAAAAGCGATGTAGCCCACCTCGTTGGCGGAGTAGAGGTCGGTACTGCGCACCTGCCATTCCTTCCGGAGACGCGCCTCGACTTCGGGGTCCAGCGGCTCCGACATCAGGCGGATCTCCTCAAGGGATGGCGGCCGCCCGCCCAGCGCCGTCACGGCATCCATCAGCGGCTCCACGATGCTGGGGTAGGTCAGCAAGTAGCTCGGATCGAAGCGCAGCAGCCAGTCGGCGAGAGCCTCTATGGAATTCCCGATGTGCATGAAGGAGGCCGGGCCGCTCCGGTAGCGCAGGGCCACCGGCGCGCCCCAGCCACTGCGGACAGTGCCTTCAGCGACCCGCTTCTTGTGATTCATATAGCGAATGGCGCCCATCCGCTTGGTGAAGTCCCGGCGGGACCAAAGGTGTTCGCGAATCGTGAGTGCGTCCCAGAGTTCGCGCGTGGTGCTGGTGGACCGCACCTCGACGGGAATCCCGGTAGAGCCGGACGTGAGTATCGATTTCAGAGGCTTCTCGCTCCCTGGCACGGTCCGGGCATGCAAAGCCTTGCCCTGCGTGCGGAGTTCCGGCTTGGTCAGTAACGGCAGAGTGCGCCACACCTCGGGAAAGCGCGCCGGTTCCCGCGAGAGAACCTCGGCCAGTGCCTGGCTGGCAGGCCGGGCCCAGGCAGACTCCTGATAGTGGGGGACTTCCGTGCTGGCCCATTTCACCAGCCACGCGAGTTGCGGTTGCTGGGCCCTCTCGAGCTCTTCAGGCAACCACCACTGGGAAACCGTGAGGCCGTCGAGCAACCCGGCCAGGGTGGGCTTCGACGGGAAGGCTGGCCAACCTGGCGCCGCTCCCTTGTGTTTCTTCTGGCCCTGCATAATGCGGAGAGAAGCCTAAGGTGGTTGCGGTTGGAATGCCAACGATCAGCGGTGTGATGACGCTCCAGGAAACGGACTGCACCGCAGTCGCTGGACTGCTCGCCAGGTTCGGGCTGCAGCTGATCCTGCTTGCGGACGGCGATGAGATCCCCGGAACCTACTGGGGCGCTCCGGAGGCCGGGCTGTCCGGCGAGCAGCTTTTCGCCAGGCCCGACACGCCCCTGCATTCTGTCCTGCACGAAGCGGCGCACTTCATCTGCATGCCAGCCGACCGCCGGGCCAGCCTGCACCGGGATGCGGGGGGTGAGGTGGCCGAAGAGGACGCTGTGTGTTACCTGCAGATCGTCCTGGGGGCCCGGCTCAACGCCGCCGGCTGGACTCGCGAGCGGTTGTTTGCCGACATGGATGCCTGGGGGTACAGCTTTCGCCTGGGATCCACCCGGCGCTGGTTTGAGGAAGACGCGGACGAAGCCGAGGCCTGGTTGCGGCAACGCGGACTGCTGGTATAAAGCGACCATGCAGCTCGCAGAAAAGACGGCACTGATTACGGGCGGCGCGCGGGGCATGGGTCGTGTGACGGCCCTCGAACTCGCCAGGCTGGGCGCCCGGGTGATCATCGTCGACTGGGAGGGGGAGGCGGGCACCCGCACCCGGGACGAGATTAATCGCCTGACAGGGCGGCAGGCGGCGGAATTCGTCTACTGTGACCTGTCCTCCCTTGCAGAAGTCCAGGCTCTCGCGGGCCACGTGCAAGCCCGCTATCCCGCGTTGCACATCCTGGTCTGCAACGCCGGCATCACCGACCCGGTGCGCCGGGTCAGCGTGGATGGCTGGGAGCTCCATGTGGCCACCTGCCACCTGGCCCATTTCCTGCTGACGCACCTGCTACTCGATCTCCTGAGGAAGAGCGCACCCGCGCGCATCGTCTCGATCTCCTCCGACGCCCACAAGGCCGGACCCGGCCTGGACTTCGACGACCTGAACAACGAGAAGATCTGGAAGGGCAGCAACTTCTCCAACGGCGCGTCCTTTGCCGCCTACCACCGGGCCAAGCTCTGCAATGTCTACTTCACCCTGGAGCTGGCCGAGCGCCTCAAGGGCAGCGGCGTCACGGTCAATGCCGTTTCCCCAGGGTATTTCGTCAACACGACGATCTACCGGAACCTGACCGGCAGCGTTAAATGGGTTTCCTGGTTCGTCTTTGGCCTTGGCTCCCTGTTGCGCCTGAATACGCCGGAAAAGGGCGCCCGTACCCACATCCATGTTGCTTCCTCGCCCGA
>JBBQJK010000287.1:0-3935 GCA_038325835.1 Gammaproteobacteria bacterium | reverse complement strand
GTCCATTTCAGACCACGTCCCGCTGGCAGCATCCCATTTATCGGGGAAAAATACATGGAGGAGTTTCTCATCAGCAATCAGCTGCTCGGAAAATTGACGGGACTTGAGCACGGCAAGCGCCTCGTCACGTTGCGAGTTATCTCCAAGCCCCAGGCCCGCGCCACCACCGAGCCGTGACAGGAGGCCGGCAACGGCTCCGCTACCCAACTCCTGGCTCGCGACCGGCATCAGCACTGCCGATGCGCGATACACCGGCCGCATCAAAAATCCGACGGCCAGTGCCACCGCAAGCCCCAATAGCGCACCGCCGATCCAGTAAGCCTTCAGCTGCCCCACCGCACCCACGATGTCGGCGAGGGTTATCACCGTCAGCCCTGGATCGGTCGCTGCTGAGGTCATCATGCCGCCACTAAAAAGAATTCACCGCCGCCACCGCGACAGCCAGGTTGAAGATAATGCTGGTCACCGCCGTCCACATGGTCAGCGGCGGCAGGCTCTGGGTGTCCACGGGCACGACGATCGTGTCGCCAGGCCGGATGCTGCGACTGCCGCCGCCGGACCAGCGACCGCCGGACGCCACGACCTGACCGTTGGCCCGCACCACATAGATCCGCTTGCTATCAGCCTTCTGGGTCATGCCGCCACTCAGATTCACGTAGTCGTTGCGCCCCAGATCCGGCTGAAACAGGTTGGAGGTCACGGTCTGCACTTCGCCAAGCACCGTCACCTCCTGGCTCCGCTGGGGCACGAACAGGCGGTCGTTATCCTTCAGGAGGATGTCATCGGCACTTCCCGGCTGGGCCTTGAGGGCCCGGTGCAGATCGATGGCGAGCCGGCCAACCGGCTTCGCGCCACGCAACTCCGCCAGAAGGGACTGGCCGATGGCCAGTGACTGGGCACTGTTTTGTCCCGGTACTGGCCCCTGGCTATTCTGCAGCGCGATCGCCGTCAGCTCCCGCTCCAGTCGGGCGGTAAGCCCCCTGATCTGTTCCGCTTCGCGTTCTTCCAGGCTCTTGCGGGTGAAGACCACGCCTTCGGGAAACGCGAGGTCGGTCAGGCCCCCTGCTCTGTCGATCACTGCCGCCAGCGTTTCGCCCCGCTGGATCGCATAGCGCCCGGGGAAACGCACCTCGCCCTCCAGCCGCACCGATTCCTGCTGCGTCCACTTCGGCACCTGTCTGATGGTCAGCAGATCGAAGGGCTGGAGCGCGATGTTCGCCGCCGCATCACCCGCCAAAGCCGACGACAGGTTGATCGTCACAAGCTCCGTACGCCGGGTTTCGCCATCCACCACCTCGTAACGAGCCAGTTCCGCCTCGGCGCCAAAGGCCGCTTCGTCCAGGCTGCCGCCGGCCCGCATCAGGTCGGTCACCGTCATCCCTGCTTCCAGCGGGTAGGCGCCGGGCATGCGCACGCTGCCGTCAATGCTCACCACCTGGCTGGGCTGGTCCCGGGTGCCCTGGCGCCGGAGATCGTCCAGCAACGGCTGCAGCTGTGGTGTCCGGGACGACTGCATGTCGAAAACAATGATCTGGTCCCGCGGGTTCAAGACCACGTTCGCCGCCGACAGCGGCTGCTCGAGGGCGCGGGCCAGATCGGCCGATAGCGCGGCGACGCGCCGGTCCGGCAGCAGCTCCCGGCGGATCAGCACGTAGTTCAGGTCCGCGTTTGGCCGCAGATCGTCCACCGATGGCAGCACGTCGGTCAGGCGCAGGCCCGCACGGAACTGGGACAGACCCGGACGGTAGACATGGCCCGCCAGGGTGATGGAATCCGCGAGCGTTGGCCGGACCGTTTCGATGCGCAGGACGTCACCCGGGCGTAGCGGCGTGGCGCGACCCTCGGGCGTATTCAGATCCACGTCCAGCAGCACCCGTCCCCTGGCTGGATCAATGCGTTCCAGCCGTGCGAGCCGGGGTGCCGCTTCTGCAGTGAGGCCGCCGCCCAGGGCAATGAGATCATTCACCGTGGCGGCACCACGGAACTCGTAGATGGCGGGCCGCCGAATCTCGCCGGCAATCCCGGCTGTCGGCCCAACCGGCGGAATGAAGATGAGATCGCCGGAAAGTATGCGGACATCACTGCTGGAATCGCCCTTAAGGAGCAGCGCGTACAGATCCAGCGTCGCGATGACGCGGCCATCACGCTTCAGCTGTACCCTCCGGAGCGAGCCAATGGGCGTTACGCCGCCACTGACCAGCAGGGCGTTGGTCATCGTGGACAGGCCGCCGATGGTGTAGGAGCCCGGGCGGGCTGCTTCGCCCGTCACCAGAACCTGCATGGACCGCAGTGCACCGAGACCGACGACAGCGCGCGTGCCGATCATTTGCGCCGCCACGGTGTCCTCGATGCGCCGCTCCATTTCGTCGTAGGACAGCCCTGTCACGGCGATCGGACCCAACTCGGGGAAGCGAATCTCCCCGTCCCGGCCCACCACCAGCGAGTAACTGGCCTTGACACTGCCAATGAGCTGCACCTTCACGGTGTCACCGGGACCCAGGACGTACTCCCTGGGCACCGGGATGTCGGTGGCGGGCGCAAAAGTGGTGGGCACGTTCTCGAAGAGGTCGTAGCCAAAGGGCTTCAGGGCATCCACGCCGATCTGATCGAGGTTGAGGAGCGACACGCGCACGCTGAGACGGGCCAGGGCGGGCTCCCGCGTCAGGCGCTCGGTGGCCTCACTCGCGGTAAGGCCGGCCAGCGGGATCAGCTCCGTCAGGCCAGGGATCCGCAGGCGGCCAGCCTTGTCGAGCCGGTAAGGATTGGCGGCCAGCGCCCGCTGGAGCAACTGGTCGGTGGTCAGGGCCTCGGGGCTGCCACCACGTCGGGTATCGCCCTCGGCGTCACTCAGCTTCAGGTCGAGCAACACCGTATCGCCACCGCGAATGCGGGGTGGCAATACCAGCTCACGGGCTGGCAACGCCAGCGCAGGCGCATCGTTCGCTGCCGGGCGTGAGGTGGTGGGCGTGCTGAGCGGTGGGTCGGAGCGCGTGCCGTCGGCAGCGCCCAGTTGTTCCAACAAGGCGCGCTGTTCGTCGGGGGAAAGGGACTGGAGGAGGCGGAGCTGGTCGGGGGTGGGGGTCTGGGCGTAGGCCGGTGGACTGCCGGCGGCCAAACCGACGACCAGCAGGAGCAGGAGCGCGATGAGCGGGGAGGTCGCGCCTGAAGGCGCTCCTACGGGGGAGTTTCGTGAACCCTGCATCGACTCCGTAGCCCCGCACCGAACCCGCGCAAAGTCTACAGCGTTCGCTCTCAGCTGTCCTTAGCCCACTGCCAGTCCCTTGCCAAGCTCCACTCACCGTTGGTTGAAAGTGTTGATGCCCAACTACAAGCCACGCGGGGTTGAGGCAAGCCAGCTCGCGCCCGCCGAGACGGCCAGGTCCAGGAACTTCTGGTCCAGCGGGTCGCGGCACACCCAGGGGGCGGACTGGATGACGTCCACTGGCGATGCCGACGTCTGCCACGCGTTCAGCAACGTGGTCTGCCGTTCAGGGGCTGCAGCAGACCCGTCCCTCCGCGGCGCACGATAGTATCCGCCATCATGATCCAAGTACCCGCTGCACCACCCGATCAACCCACCTACTGGAACGAGGAGGGCGGCCGCCGCTGGGTCGAAAATATCCAGCGCGTCGAACGCATGCTCGAGCCCTTGTCCCGGCGGCTGCTTGCTCACGCCGCGCCGCGGGCCGGCGAACGGGTTCTCGACGTCGGGTGCGGCGGTGGCGTTACCAGTGATGCTTGCGCGGGCGCGGTGGGCCCCGCCGGAACAGTCCTCGGGGTGGATGTCTCAGCGTTGATCCTGGCGGTAGCCCGGGAGCGTTATGGAGGCGTTGGCAATCTTTCCTTTGCCCTGGGCGATGCAGCCACGATCGGGCTCACCCCCGCAGCCTTCGACCTCATCGTCTCGCGTTTCGGCGTGATGTTCTTTGCCGATC
>JBBQJK010000286.1:0-3970 GCA_038325835.1 Gammaproteobacteria bacterium | reverse complement strand
AGAAACAGCAGAGCGGCAAAGCCGAGAAAGATAAACAGGCCGGTACCGAGTTCCCGCGCGCGCGTGTTTTCCATATTCGCAACGTCCCTAGAGAAGGTAGGCAGTAATCAGATAGTCGAGGACCAGAACAAGGATCGACGTGGTCACCACCGTACGGGTGGTGGCCATGCCAACCCCCTCGGCCGTAGGCGGCGAATTGTAACCCTCGTACACCGCCACGAGGCCAGCTGTGACGCCGAAAACAAAGCTCTTCAGGACACCCTCAAAGATGTCCTCCGGATCGACGAACTCCTGCATCTGGGACCAGAAGGCCCCGTTGTCGACGCCCATGACCTGCACGCCGATGAACCAGGCGCCAAGGATGCCAACCGCATTGAAGACCGCGGTCAGCAATGGCACCGAGATTACTGCGCCCAAAAAACGCGGCGCGATGATCCGGCGAATCGGGTCGATGGCCATGACCTCCATGGCAGCCAGCTGGTCCGTCGCGCGCATCAGCCCGATCTCGGATGCCAGGGCTGTTCCAGCCCGCCCCGCAAACAGTAACGCCGTAACCACCGGGCCCAGCTCCTTGAACAGCGTCAGGGCAACACCCGCACCGAGGATGTCCTCCTGCCGAAGTCGGGACAACGAGTCATAGCCCTGCAGGCCGATGACCATGCCGACGAAAAATGCCGAGGTCATGATGATGACCAGCGACAGAACGCCGGAGTTGCGGACCTGCTGGGCAATCAGAGCGGGGCGGGCCAGCGCCGCCGGACTCTGCCGGAGAATGGCGAGCAGGAAAAGGATTATGGCCCCCAGCTTGCGCAGGGACTCGAGCAGTCCGCCCCAGAGCTGCAATGGCAGGGTCATCGGCCCGATCCCAGCAGCTGCCCGGCATAGTCAGGTGCCGGGTAATGAAAGGGCACCGGGCCATCGGCAGCCCCCGTCATGAACTGGCGGACGAGCTCTGATGAGCTGGCGGCAAGTTCCTTGGGTCCGCCCGAGGCAATGACTCGGCCCTCGGAGATCACGATGCAATGGTCGGCAATATGGCTGATCTCGGCGACATCATGGGACACCACGATACTGGTAAGGCCAAGCACATCGTTATTGAGACGAATCAGCCGGAGCACCACGCCTAATGAAATGGGGTCGAGTCCGGAAAACGGTTCATCGTAGAGCAAGAGTTCCGGATCCAGCACCATCGCCCTGGCCATAGCGACCCGCCGCGCCATGCCTCCTGACAGTTCTGTCGGCATCAGGTCGGCAGCGCCGCGCAGACCAACGGAGTTCAGTTTGGTGAGTACCACGAGGCGAATAAGCGCATCCGGCAGAGAGGTGTTCTCGCGGACGGGAAACGCAATGTTCTCAAAGACGCTAAGGTCGGTCAGAAGCGCACTGTTCTGAAAGAGCATCCCCATCCGCCGCCGCAGATCGAAGAGTGCGCTGCGGGACAACGCAGGCACGTTCTGCCCTGCCACCGTGACGGTGCCCGCCTCGGGGCGAAGCTGGCCGGTGATCATCCGGAGGAGCGTCGTCTTGCCGGTGCCGCTCGGCCCCATGATCGCCGTGATGCTGCCCCGCCGGATGCCGAGATCGAGCCCGGAGAAGATCGGGCGACCGGAACGCCGGAAATGGAGGCCGCTGATCTCGACGAGATTGTCCGCTGTCACGGAGTCAGGCGGCTTCCATGTCGCGGCGATACTGCCCGGCGTGCGCCAGCGAATTCAGACGGGCCCGCTTGAGGAAGGCCTCCTGCCCGGCCTTCACACCCTCGGGCTTGCCACCCCAGGCCTTGAGAGAGGGCGCCTGCAGTGCGCGCCCGTAGGAGAAGGTCAGTTGCCAGGGCAGCGGCCCAAGGGCGTTCATGGCGGAGAGATGCTCAGTGGATTCCTCCGGACTCTGGCCGCCGGAGAGGAACGCTATTCCGGGCACTATCGGCGGGACCGTGCTCTTGAGACAGCGGATGGTGGCCTCCGCCACGTCACGCACCGTCGCCTTCTGCTTGCAGTCGTCCCCCGGCACGATCATGTTGGGCTTCAGGATCATCCCGGCAAGATCGACGCGGTGGGCCCGCAACTCGATAAACGTGCGCTCCAGAGCCGTCATGGTGACTTCCTCGCAGCGCGCGGGGCTGTGGTCGCCGTCCATGAGCACCTCGGGCTCAACGATCGGGACGATGCCGGCTTCCTGGCACAAGGCCGCGTAACGAGCCAGTGCGTGGGCATTGGCCGACAGGCAGTAGTTCGTCGGCAAACCCGGCCCAATGGTGATGACAGCCCGCCATTTGGCAAACTTCGCGCCCAGTTCCGCGTACTCCTTGAGGCGCTCCCGCAGTCCGTCAAGTCCTTCAGTGAGGGTTTCGCCAGGGAACCCGGCCAGGGCCTTGGCACCGGCATCTACCTTGATACCGGCGAGCATCCCCTGCTGGGCCAGGTACTTGGGAAACGGAACCCCGCTTAGCGTCGACTGTCGCAGGGTTTCATCGTAGAGGATCACCCCGCTGATGTAATCGGCAGCCTTGGGTGCGGTGAAGAGCATGTCCCGATAAGCGCGCCGACTGTCAGCCGTGGATTCGAGGCGGATTGCATCAAAGCGTTTTTTGATGGTGCCCGAACTTTCGTCCGCGGCCAGGATCCCCTTACCGGGCAGAACCATCGCCTGTGCGATGGCAGCAAGAGACTGGGCACTCATGACATAAACCTCCGGTTCTTAAGCTTCATCCCGCGCGGGGATTGGCAGACTGACCACCACTCTGGAGAGTTAGCCGGCGCGGCAGAGAAGAATAGCAAATTCCCGGCCGCGACCGGCCTGAAGCCTTCCCCCCGGGACGATACTGGACTAAGATAGTCCCATATAGATTTTGGCCCGAAGTATGCTCCGCATCAGCAAACTGACCGACTACGGCACCATGATCCTGGTGCATCTCGCCGTGAGGGCCCGAGGGGCAAAGGACGGCGTCGTGGACCCTGAACACCTGTGCTCTGCCAGCGATGTCGCTGCCGGTACGCGCCTGGCACTGCCGACGGTGCAGAAGCTTCTCAAGTTGCTGGCCCGGAGCGAACTCGTGCGTTCTGTCCGCGGTGCTGAGGGCGGCTACGCTCTGGCGCGGAATCCTGCGACGATCACCGCAGCCGAGATTCTCGACGTCTTTGAGGGTCCCCTCAGTATCACCGAGTGCAGTACCGCCGACAGTCGGTGCGAACTGGAGGATGGCTGCCCAACAGGCGGTGCCTGGCAGAAGATCAACCGGGGCATTCGCGGCGCGCTCGATGAGATATCTCTGGCGGACCTCGCCCACCCACCCCGGGAGTTTCCGCTGGTGGATCTGTCCGGCCGGGCCAGCCGGCTGCGCCACCGTCTTCCCCCTGGCCAAGGATGAGCTGACATGACCGCCAACGCACCAAATCAGGGTCTGGAGGACTTTATCGGCCGGGGCTACGCCCACGGCTTTGTGACGGACATCGAATCTGACACGGTGGCACCCGGGCTCAGTGAGGACGTCATCCGTTTTATATCTGCCAAGAAGTGCGAACCTGAGTTCCTGCTGGCCTGGCGGCTCAAGGCCTACCGGCACTGGCTGACGCTCCGGGAACCCCGCTGGGCGAAACTGCACCATCCGCCGATCGACTATCAGGCTATTTCCTACTACTCCGCCCCGCGCCCCGCGCCGGGACTCAAGTCAATTGACGAAGTAGACCCGAAGCTCCTGCAGACCTACGAGAAACTGGGAATTCCCCTCCATGAGCGTGCGCGACTGGCGGGTGTCGCAGTCGACGCCGTATTCGACAGCGTATCGGTTACCACTACATTCAAGGACAAGCTGGCTGCGGTGGGCGTCATTTTCTGCTCCTTCTCGGAGGCGGTACGGGAGCACCCCGAACTCGTGCGCAAGTATCTGGGCACGGTGGTGCCCTACCGGGACAACTATTTCGCTGCCCTGAATTCGGCCGTGTTTACCGACGGTTCCTTCGTCTACATCCCG
>JBBQJK010000285.1:0-3983 GCA_038325835.1 Gammaproteobacteria bacterium | reverse complement strand
TCGGGCGGCGACATCGATCTGCTCCGCTACAGCCAGCAGCCCGGCCGGCCCACCCTGCAGGTATTAATCCGGCACGACGACTTCGAGCGGGAGTATGCCTACGACGAACCCGATGCTGCCTCCGTCAAGGCAGCCAATGCCAATGGCTGGCTGCTGGTGAGCATGCGTTACGACTGGCTGCAGATTTTCAGTGCGCCCTAGCTACGGAATTTCGCCAGGCGTCCCTGGACCGGCCGGCGCCACTTTCAGCCCCGGGCGTACCAACTTTGCCGTCTATAGCCGCCAGGCCACGGGCATGGAGTTACTCCTCTATCGCAGCGACGCCGACGCGGAGCCCTTCCAGACCGTCGAGCTGACAGCCCCTGAACATCGGCACGCCTTTTTCTGGCATGTGGCCGTGGAGGCCCTGCCGGGCGGCACTCTCTATAACTGGAGAGTGACTCAGCTGGACTCTGCCGGAGTCCGGCAGCAGCAGGAAGTTCTGGATCCGTTCGCCCGGTCGATCACCACCGCACGCTGGCGTCGCGCCGACTGGGTGGCCGGGACGCCCCTCGGTCTCCGGGGGATCGTGGTTCCCGTGGCGGATGAGCCAGGCCCGGCGCCCCGGGGCCTGGACGGCGCGATCATTTACGAACTTCACGTCGGCGGCTTTACGCGACATCCGTCGTCCGGAGTCCGCCAGCCCGGCACGTTCAGCGGGTTGCTGGAGAAGATCCCCTACCTGCAGGACCTGGGGATCACCCATGTCCAGCTGCTGCCGGTCACCGCCTTCGATGAGCAGGATGTTCCTGAATCCGTCGCCGCCATTGGCCTGAAAAATTTCTGGGGTTACAGTCCAATCGCGTTGGCGAGCCCGCACCCCGGCTACACCTCACACGGGGACCTGGCCGGCCAGGTGGATGAGTTTCGCGGGATGGTGCGCGCCTTCCACGCCGCCGGCCTTGGCGTGCTCCTCGACGTGGTCCTCAACCACACGGCCGAAGCCGGCGCCGCCGGTCCCAGAATCAACCACAAGAGCCTTATGCCGGACAGCTTCTACCATCAGGACGACGCCGGCTACCGGGACTACACCGGTTGCGGCAACACCATCAATACGAACCACCCGTTAGTCACGCAGATGCTGACGCAGACGCTGCGCATCTGGGCCGGGGAGCGCCACGTGGATGGCTTTCGCTTTGATCTCGCCAGCGTCTTCGTGCGGGGCACCGACGGCGCGCCGCTCGCCGAGCCCCCCTGTCCCTGGGCCATCGAGGAGGCCCTGCCCGGGATCCCACTGATAGCGGAACCCTGGGACGCCGCGGGCCTGTATCACGTGGGCAATTTCCCGGGCCACGCCTGGCACGAGTGGAACGGTCGCTATCGCGATGCACTCCGGCGCTTCCTCCGCGGCGATACGGGCCTCACTGGCGAGATTGCCACCTGCCTGGCCGGCAGCAGTGACCTGTACCAGGCCAGTGACCGGCGTGCCGTACACAGCATCAACTACATCACCTGCCACGACGGTTTCACGCTCAACGACCTGGTCAGCTACCGGGACAAGCACAACGAGGCCAACGGTGAAGGCAACCGGGACGGTTGGGAACACAACCTGAGCTGGAACTGCGGCACCGAAGGCGACACCCTGGATGAGGTCACGCGACAGGTCCGGGGCCAGCACGCCCGCAACGCCGTCGCGCTGCTGCTGCTTTCCCAGGGCGTGCCGATGCTGCTGGCAGGCGACGAAGTGCTGCGCACCCAGGGTGGCAACAACAACGCCTGGTGCCAGGACAACGCCGTGTCCTGGTTCGACTGGCGCCTTACCGAAACAAATGGGGACATGCTTGATTTCGTCCGGCAGATGATTGCCCTGCGCCGCCGGCACCCGGCACTGTCACGCCGGCAGTTCCTGACCGGAAAGCCGGACCTTGGCACCGGCAGGCCCGACATTAGCTGGTACGGCGCAGAAGCGGGCAGTGACCCGTGGGATTCAGGCTCCCGCTTTCTGGCCTTCACCCTCGCCGGCCATGACGCAGGGGAAGAAGACCTCCATGTCCTGATCAACATGTCGGACCGGAGTGAGTCAGTGACAGTGCCGGCGCTGGGAGAAAGACGCTGGCATCTGGCTGTGGATACCGCTCGCGCATCACCCAACGACATTGTCGTCCGGGCGGCCCAGACCGCCTGGACGGCGCCACGCTACCTGAGCCAGCCCCGGAGTGTGGTGGTTCTGGAAGCGCGCTGACTCCGCGTTGACAGCCCGGCCCGGCGGGCCTAGCCTCGGAACGACGCTGCCTCATTACCAGCACAAATCAAGGAGAGCGCTGCATGTCCGTCGCCAAGGTTTCCGAGCTCAGCTGCACGTCATCCAAAAGCTTCGATGACGCCATCAACAAGGGCCTGTCCCGGGCCAACAAGACGCTGCGGAACATCCGCAGCGCCTGGATCAAGGAACAGCATGTGCGCGTGTCCAAGGGCAAGGTGGTCGAGTACCAGGTGAACATGCTGGTTACGTTCGTGCTAGACGACTGACGCTTGCTCCCCCGGCGGGAGCGACGTGGGGTAGTTTTCCAGCAGCACGTTCCTGCCGCTCGCTGCGGCAAGGATGCGCCCGTTCAGCACTTCAATCAGTGCGGCGAGACGCTTCTTTCTTCGGTGAGACCCACATGCGAACCACCGCACGACACACCACCACGTCACTGCGATCCATGACGTTGACAGTCACAGGCAGCTCGAAGGCGGCGCCGAACTCTGGGAGCGGGGTCACTTCAGCGATGGCCCGCAGGCTGGTGCCGGCCTTCTTCAGGTAGTCCACCGACATGCCCTTCGGGATCCACCGGTGAGAGGCAGGCACCGACGCCTCGCTCATGATTCCGGCCGCCAGCTCGGCCATGTTGCACATGGCAATGGCGTGCACGGTGCCGAGATGATTGGTCACCGCCCGGCGCTTGGGAATGGTCACCTCGCAGTAACCGGAACGGAGCGCCACAAAGGTCGGACGCACCGACGAAAAGTACGGTGCCTTGAAGCAGATCAGCCGGCTGAACAGCCATTTGCCGCCCGGCACACCCGCCAGTTTGCTCCAGAGAGCCAGCACAGAGTTCGATTGAGCCATGGGGCCAGGGACCTTACTGCGTTGTGCGTGTCATTAAACCCGTTAACCGCACACGCGCGGCAATCCCGCAATCACGGCCCGGGTGTTCTCGAACTGGGCCAGCAGCGAAGGCTTCGGGTCCGCGCCCTCGGGCAGATAGACGCCAAAGATCCCCTCGCCGGCCGCGTCGAGGAACGTGATTCCCCGAAGGGGGCCCTGCGCGCCAGGCAGATCCAGAGCATAAATCGCACCCAGCAGATCCGGGCGCAGATGCCCGCTCAGGCCGGCACCGTCCTGTTCCAGATTGTAGAACTGGCTCTTCGTGGACGGCGCTCCACCCGGTATGCGTCCCCGGATCTCGAAGACGTTCCCATCCTTCAGCACCACCACTGTCGCGTCCTCCCACTCCTGCAGGGATTTCCAGACTGCCGCGAAGCCAGCACCCGTGGAGCCAACGGCCTGCTTCCCGGACAGGGCGCTCGCCAGCATCGCCTCGGGAATCCCGAGGGTAGTGGCGCCCATGAAGGTGGGCGGTACGGTCACTGTGGCGTAGAGCGCCTGGACCATCGCCGCCTGTTCCGGGCTCGCACACAGTGGCGCTGCGGGGAAAGCGGAGCCGCTGCTCAGCATCAACAGGCTGGCCAGGACGAAGCGCTGCATCAGTCGTGCTCCTTTAGCGAGGTGGCTTCAGCGGGGTGGCCAGGGCACAAACGCACTGGTGCGCCGGATGTAGTCCGCGTATTCGGGGCGCCGGGAGCCGATGTCCTTCTCCGTCAGCGCCACACCGGACACCTTGAGCAGGAAAAACGTGATCAGGAGCGGGCCGAAGACCGTCCACCAGGCGCCGCCCGCCGCAGCGATGAGCCAGAGGCCCCACCACATGAGGAACTCACCGAAATAGTTCGGATGGCGG
>JBBQJK010000284.1:0-3988 GCA_038325835.1 Gammaproteobacteria bacterium | reverse complement strand
CCGGGCCGGGCTGGCTTGTCAGAGGGCGGGATGTAAAGCGATAACACCATCGTCACCGCGAGAATGGTCACCGTGGCGCCCAAGGACCAGGCGACCGGAATCTTGTAGATGTCAACCAGCAGCATCTTCGTGCCGATGAAGGCGAGAACCAGCGCGAGCCCATAGGACAGAAGGTGGAACTTCTCGTGCATGCCGGCCAGCAGGAAGTACATGGCGCGCAGGCCAAGTATGGCGAACACGTTGGAGGTCAGGACGATGAAGGGATCGGTGGTGATAGCGAAGATCGCCGGGATGGAGTCGACGGCGAAGATCACATCCACGATGCCAATCATCAGGATCACGACGAACAGGGGCGTGGCAACCCGGACGCCGTTCTCAATGGTAAAGAAGTTCTCACCGTCGTAGCGGCTGGCGATCTTCATCTTCCGGTTGATCCACTTGAGTGCCGGATTGCTGCTGAGATCCGGCTCCTGACCGGCCGCCCACCACATCTTGATGGCGGTCAGCACGAGGAACGCACCGAACAGGTACAGCAGCCAGTGGAACCGCGCCAGCAGCCATGCCCCGACCAGGATCAGGATCGCCCGGAGCACGATGGCCCCCAGGATGCCGATCATCAACACGCGCTTCTGGTACTCGGGAGGGACGGCGAAGTAGGTGAAAATCATCAGGAAGACAAAAATATTGTCGACGGCCAGCGCCTTCTCGACGAGGTAGCCCGTGACGAACTCCAGGGACTTCTGGTTCGCCACGGGCTCGCCGGTGGCGCCCCCCAGGTACCACCACAGCCAGCTGACGAACACGAACGAAACCAGGACCCAGATCAGCGACCAAATGGTCGCCTCTTTCGTGCTGACCCGATGCGCTCCCTGGGTCTTCATCGCGTAGAAGTCCACGAGCAGCGCAACAATCACGAATGCAATGAAAAAAGCCCACATGGTGGGCGTGCCTGTCGTCACTGGATTGGTCTCCCGGTCGGTCAGCAGAGGAATATCGGCAAACTATAGCGGACTCTCGGTGAGAGAGTGCGACGCGAGTGCAGCAAGACGCGCTGACGCAGACCGCATGCCCGGAACTTTCTGGTTGACCCGTTGCCGGATCACTGCGAGTCTCTGCGCGCAAATGTTAGTGGAACCAGGTGGCCAATGAACCCGACCGAGATGAGAGCCTTGCTGAGCATCGCCATGCTGGCCGCGTTTTCCGATAGCCAGAAGCAGGATCGGGAGCGGGAAGAAGTGCGGCGGGTTGCCGAGTCGCTGGGCGGGGATTTCAATGTCGCCGCGCTCTATCAGGAGGTGCTGCTGGGACGCGTCGACGTGGCGTCGGCCGCGGCGGCCTTGTCCACCCCGGGGCTGCGCCAGCTGGCTTACGAGATTGCCGTTGGCGTCTGCGATGCGGACGGATTGCGCAACGCTGCCGAGAATCAGTTTCTGGCCAGCCTTGGGTCGGCTCTCGGGCTGGGGCAGCCGGCGATGACCGCGGCGGCTGCAGAGGCCGACGCCATGGCGACGGCGCCGCTCGCGGCGACAGTGGCCGTGTCGGCTACCGCGCCCGTGGCCGCAACGGCCCGGATCTCCGACGCCGAAATGGACCGCAGCATTCTCAATGCCTCGATCCTCAACGGGGCACTGGAGTTGTTGCCCCAGTCCATGGCGTCGCTGGCCATCATCCCCCTCCAGATGAAGCTCGTTTACAGGATCGGCCAGGCCCACGGCTTCGAGCTGGACCGGGGGCACATCAAGGACCTGCTGGCCACCCTCGGCGTGGGTCTCACCGGCCAGTACCTGGAGGGCATTGGCCGCAAGCTGCTGGGCGGGATTCTCGGCAAGGCGGCCGGGGGCATGGTCGGCTCCATCGGGCGGACAGCGACGGGGGCCGCCTTTTCCTTTGCCACCACTTACGCCCTGGGGCAGCTGGCCAGGCGCTACTACGCCGGCGGCCGGGTGATGAGCACGGCTGTGCTCCAGCAGACCTTCACGGAACTCACCAGTCAGGGGCGGACGATGCAGCAGCAGTACCTGCCCCAGATTGAGCAGAAGGCCAGCACCATCGACATGAGTCAGGTCATGTCGATGGTGCGTGGCCCCTGATCAGCCCCTGCCGGCGGCCGTCGCAGCCTGTTGCGCCGCCAGTTGGGCCGCCAGTTTCTGGCGGGACAGCTCTGCCTTCTTGTTGGTCGGCACCCGGAAGGCCAGCCAGGCAGCGATCACGGTGCCGGCTGTGAACAGTGACATCTCCAGCCAGAACTCCTGAGGCTTTTCCCAGAACTCCGTGAAGAGGTGCCACCGGCCGCCGATCTCCACCATGTTCCAGGCAATGATGGCCGTGGGAATGGCATAGCGAATGGCCGTGGTGACGCGCCAGAACTTCATCAGGCGGATGAAGAGGTAGAACGCCCAGATCGTGTTCAGGAAGAAGATCACATAAACCGCCGGATGGTGATCGCCCAGGATGCTCTCGTCATAGATGAAGAGCAGGAACAGGTAGAAGAACCAGATGACGTAGACGGTTTCCAGCGCCGTGATGGCGGCGAAGTTCCGCTCGTGGTTCGTGTTGGGCTTGCCCGTGGAGAGCTTAAGGTTGCGCTGGAACCAGAGGAAGTAGTTGCACTTCGTCTCCTTGTTCAGGTGGAAGTACACCAGCGTGGTACCCAGGATACCGATCGAGGACATCATCACCAAGTACTCGGCCTTGGTGGCAATCGCGCCGGGAATCCGGGGATCCATCAGGTCCGGTACGTTCAGGTAGTTGCCGGCCCAGACAAAGGAGAACTCGATCCAGCCTGTCCACAGGAACGTGCCGGCCCAGAAGCCCATCCAGGTGGCATAGACCTCCCGGTGGTTGTTCTTCATGCCCAGAAAGAGCAGCACAGCGCCAAGCAGGCCCATCGCGAAGGCCAGCGCTGCCACGGCCCTCGGCTTGGCGGTCGTCGCCCTGCTGGTCATTGCCTCAGTGGCCTGGCTCATCGCCCGCGCTGTTGGCCGGCCCGTTGCCACGCTCCAGACGGCGGTGCGGGAGCTGGCCCGGGGCCGGAGGGGGGCCCGGGTGCCGGCCTCCATCGCGGGGCGTCGCGATGAACTCGGCGCTCTGGCCGCCGACTTCAACGCCATGGCGGCACAGCTGGAGGAACTGCTGGCGGGCCGGGAGCGATTGATGGCCGAGCTGTCCCACGAACTGCGCTCACCACTGGCCCGCCTGCAGGCCGCGACGGCTTTGGCTGCCCAGCGTCCCGGCGCGAGCCCTGCGGAAGCCCGCCGCGTCGAGCAGGAGATCGGGCGCATGGACCGCGTGATCGGGGACCTGTTGCGTTACTCCCGGCTGGGCGTCGCCACACCCGTTGCCAGGCGCCTGGTCCGGCTCGAGGCCCTCATCGGGGAGCTGTGTCGGGACGAGGAGCTGGAGGCCCGGTCCCGGTCCTGCGAGATTGAGGTCCGCGCGGGCCCTGACCTGCTGGTCGTCGGGGATCCCGAACTGCTACGCAGCGCCCTGGAAAACATCCTGCGCAATGCGATCCGCTACGCGCCCTCCGGTTCGCGGATTCAGGTGGAAGCAGTGCGGTCGGCTGCTGACATCAGAGTGACCGTTGCGGATAGCGGTCCCGGAGTGCCTGAGGAGTTTCTGGAGCAGATCTTTGCCCCGTACTTCCGGGTCCCGGGCACGGTAGCCAGCACCGACGGATCAGGACTGGGACTCGCCATTGCCCGGCGTGTCTTCGAGGTTCACGCCGGCGGCGTCCGGGCAGCCTTGCGTGAAGGTGGTGGCTTGGAGATCGAAGCCCGGCTGCCGGCGGCTGCCTTTCTGCAGTCGCCGTAAATCAGCCCGTCCGGATGGACAGCACGGGGCAACTGGCGCGGCGGAGAACGCCCTCCGTCGTGCTCCCCAGCAGCAGGTGCCTGACCCCGCTGTAGCCGTGGGTAGTCATGATGATCATCGACGCCTCGTGGTCCCGGGCGTAGTTGGTGATCTCCTCGTCAGGCCGGCCCACCAG
>JBBQJK010000283.1:0-4016 GCA_038325835.1 Gammaproteobacteria bacterium | reverse complement strand
CCGGCCGGGATGCCGCTGCTCCCGCCGCCGCTGCTACCGCACTGTCGCCTTGAGCACGCCGTCTGCCACTCGCGCGGTGATGGCATCGCCGGCCTGGACCTGGGTGGTGCTGCGAACCACCGTGCCGCCCGCGTCCAGGACGATGGCGTAGCCGCGTTCGAGGGTCCGCAGAGGGCTGACGGTGTGGAGGCGGCCGCCAAGCACGGCCAGCTGTGTGCCGGGGACCGTCAGTCTGGCGCGCAGCGCAGAGGAGAGCCTGAGCCGGAAACTGGCAACGCGGTCTCCTGCGGTGCGCACCCGCACGGCTGGCGAGGCACTCCGCAGGCGCGCCAGCGCGTTGCCGACGCGCAGGCGATCCAGCGTCAGCCGGTTGCGCAGGGCCACAGAGAGCTGCCCCCGCAGCTCGTCCAGCCGCTGGGCGTTTTGCCGGAGCATGAATCCCGGGTGGCAGCGCGCCAGGCGGGCGGCTGCCGCCCGCAGCGCGAGCCGCGCGTCATTCAGCACCCGCCGGGCTGCCAGCGCCAGACGGCGTTCCAGGACCTGCACCCTGCGCAGCCAGTCCGTGCCGTCGGGAACGACAAGTTCTGCGGCGCCGGAGGGCGTCGGCGCCCGCACGTCAGCCACGAGGTCGGCGATGGTGAAATCGACCTCGTGGCCGATGCCTGCCACCAGCGGAATCGGGCAGGCCGCAATGGCCCGGGCCACGATCTCCTCGTTGAAGGCCCACAGGTCCTCGAGGGAACCGCCACCCCGGGCCAGGATGAGCACGTCGCACTCGGCCCGGGCAGCGGCCGTCTCCAGCGCACGGACGATGTCGAACCTGGCCTGCTCGCCCTGGACCTGCACGGGATACACCACCACGGGAATGGCCGGGAAACGCCGGCGCAGTATGTGGAGCACGTCCCGGACGGCCGCCCCGCTGGGTGACGTGATCACCCCGATCTGGCGGGGCAGGGGGGGCAGGTCCTGCTTGCGGGCTTCGTCGAACAGTCCCTCGGCAGCGAGTTTGCGCTTCAATTCCTCGAGGCGGCGCCGCAGCAGCCCTTCCCCCGCCGGTTCCAGGTGGTCCACGATGAGCTGATAGTCGCCCCTGGGTTCGTAAATGCTCACCCGACCCCGCACCAGCACCTGCTGGCCATTGGCCGCCGCGACCTCCGTGCTGCGTCCCCGGCTGCGAAACAGCGCGCAGCGGATCTGGGCCTTGTCGTCTTTCAGCGAGAAATACAGGTGCCCCGAGGCGGGGCGGGCCAGGTTGGAGATCTCGCCTTCCACCCACAGCAGGGGCAGATCCTGCTCCAGGAGCTGCCGGGTCATCCGGTTCAGCTGGGAAACGGACAGGACCCGCTTCTGATCAGCCGGCTTGCCATCGGCCGGCCTGCCGGGGCCCGCGGTGCTGGAAGATTCAACCATGCCCGGCAGTTTACGTGCCGGGACGGGCCGCGTACCATGGCTCGTCTTATGCGGATCACCCACGACGCCCTCACCTTCGACGATGTCCTTCTCAAGCCGGCCTACTCGGAGATCCTTCCCCGGGAAGTCAGCCTGCAGACCCGGGTGACCCGCGACATCACGCTCAATATCCCGATCCTGTCCGCCGCCATGGACACGGTCACCGAGGCCCGCCTCGCGATCGCCCTGGCCCAGGAAGGCGGCATGGGCATCATCCACAAGAATATGAGCCCCGCCGACCAGGCCCGCCAGGTGGCCCAGGTCAAGAAGTACGAAAGCGGCATCGTCAACGACCCCATCACCGTTCGCCCGGACCAGACCATCCGCGAGGTGCTGGCGATCACCCACGCCCACAACATCTCCGGCGTGCCGGTGGTGGACAAGGGGCGCACCGTCGGCATCGTCACCAATCGGGACCTCCGCTTCGAGACGCGCCTCGACGCTCCCGTCTCTTCCGTAATGACGCCGGAAAGCCGGCTCGTGACCGTCCGCGAAGGCGCCGACAAGAAGGAAGTGCTGGATCTGCTCCACAAGCACCGCATCGAGAAGGTGCTGGTGGTGGCGGAGAACTTCCAGTTGCGGGGCATGATCACGGCCAAGGATTTCCAGAAGGCCAAGGATTACCCCTACGCCTGCAAGGACGCCCGGGGCGCGCTCCGCGTCGGCGCCGCCGTTGGCACGGGTGGTGACACGCCCGAGCGCGTCAAGGCGCTGGTCGAGGCGGGCGTCGACCTGCTCATCGTCGACACCGCCCACGGCCATTCCAAGGGCGTGCTCGACCGGATCCGCGCCATCAAGGGGCAATACCCGAAACTGCAGGTCATCGGCGGCAACATCGTCACACCGGAGGCGGCGCGGGATCTCGTGGCCGCGGGCGCCGACGGCGTGAAGGTCGGCGTGGGCCCCGGGTCCATCTGCACCACGCGGATCGTGGCCGGCGTGGGCGTGCCGCAGATTACCGCGGTGGCCGACGTGGCCGCCGCCCTCGAGGGCACGGGCGTGCCGCTGATCGCCGATGGCGGCATCCGCTATTCCGGGGACTTCGCCAAGGCCATTGCCGCGGGCGCCCACTGCACGATGATCGGCGGCCTGTTCGCCGGCACGGAAGAGGCCCCGGGCGAAGTCGAGCTGTACCAGGGCCGGTCCTACAAGTCCTACCGGGGCATGGGGTCCCTGGGCGCCATGGCCCAGCGGCACGGTTCGTCCGACCGCTACTTCCAGGACTCGTCCTCCGAGCTGGAGAAGCTGGTGCCGGAAGGTATCGAGGGCCGCGTGCCCTACAAGGGCAGTCTCTCCGCCATCATCACTCAGCTGGTTGGCGGCCTCCGCGCCGCGATGGGCTACACCGGCTGCGGCAGCATCGAGGAAATGCGCACGAAACCGGATTTCGTCCGGATCACCGGCGCCGGCATGCGCGAGAGTCACGTGCACGACGTGACCATGACCAAGGAACCGCCCAATTACCGGACGGAGACGTGACCGACCCCACGGCGTCCATTGGCCGCATCCTGATCCTCGACTTCGGCTCCCAGTACACCCAGCTGATCGCCCGTCGCGTCCGCGAGGCCGGCGTCTACAGCGAGATCCTGCCGTGGGATGCCGACGTTGCTGACCTTCGTGCGTTCGCACCGGCAGGCGTGATCCTCTCGGGTGGTCCCGAGTCCGTGATTTCCGGCGCCACCTTCAGCGCCGTCACGCCCACGATCCCGCCGCTCGTCTTCGAGCTGGGCGTGCCCGTGCTCGGCATCTGCTACGGCATGCAGTCCATGGCGGCCCAGCTGGGCGGCGAGGTCGAATCGTCGGCTCACCGGGAGTTCGGTCACGCGATCGTGAAGGCTGCCGAGGGCAGTGCACTGCTCGATGGCGTCGCCGCGGACGACATGAGCGTCTGGATGAGCCACGGGGACCGGGTGAAGCGCCTGCCACCGGGCTTCAAGCCCATTGCGAGCTCCACCAACGCGCCGCTGGCGGGCATGGCCGACGAAACCCGCCGCTTCTATGGACTGCAGTTCCACCCGGAAGTGACGCACACCGAACAGGGCCAGCGGATTCTCGAGCGTTTTGTGCGGGAGATCTGCGGCTGCCCCGACACCTGGCGGTCCGGCAACATCATCGCGCGGGAGATCGAGCGGGTCCGTGCCCAGGTGGGCCGGGACAAAGTGCTGCTGGGGCTTTCCGGTGGCGTCGATTCCTCCGTCGTGGCCGCACTGTTGCACGAAGCCATCGGTGGCCAGCTGGTCTGCGTATTTGTCGATACCGGCCTGCTCCGGCTTCACGAGGGCGACCAGGTCATGGCCATCTTCGCCGAGCACCTGGGCGTGACGGTGCTTCGCGTCAATGCGGAAGACCGCTTTCTGCAGGCGCTCGCCGGGGTCGCCGATCCGGAGGCGAAACGCAAGATCATCGGTCGCCTTTTTGTGGACATCTTCGACGAAGAGGCCGGCAGGCTCTCCGACGTCAAGTGGCTGGCCCAGGGCACGATCTACCCGGATGTGATCGAGTCAGCGGGCACGAAGACGGGCAAGGCCCACGTGATCAAGTCCCACCACAACGTGGGTGGCCTGCCG
>JBBQJK010000282.1:0-4063 GCA_038325835.1 Gammaproteobacteria bacterium | reverse complement strand
GTGTTCATCTCGATGAAGTAGAACTCACCATTCTCGTAGAGGAACTCAAAGGTGCCGGCACTGCGATAGCCGATCTCCCGGCAGGCTTCAACGACCCGGGCGCCCATCTTCATGCGCAGTTCGTGGGGGATGCCTGGCGCCGGCGCTTCCTCGAGAACCTTTTGATGCCGGCGCTGCATTGAGCAGTCCCGGTCGAACAGGTGGACCGCGTTGCCATGGGCATCGGCCAGGACCTGGAACTCGATATGCCGGGGCTTCTCGAGGTATTTCTCCAGGTAAACGGTGCTGTTGCCGAAGGCCGAACCGGCCTCGACGCGCGTCATCGCGATGGCATTGAGCAGCGTGGCGTCGCTGTGCACCACGCGCATGCCCCGGCCGCCACCGCCGCCGGCTGCCTTGATGATTACGGGGTACCCGATCGACCGGGCCATCGCCCGGGTCTCATCGCCGTCCTCACCCAGAGGGCCGTCGGAGCCGGGCACACAAGGCACGCCGGCGGCCCGCATGGCTGTCTTGGCGGAGATCTTGTCTCCCATCAACCGGATCACCTCCGGTGGCGGGCCGACGAAGATGAAGCCACTGCGTTGCACGCGCTCCGCAAAATCGGCGTTCTCGGACAGGAAGCCGTAGCCTGGGTGGATGGCCACCGCGTCCGTGACTTCCGCTGCACTGATGATGGCCGGCATGTTCAGGTAGCTCTGCGCGGAGGGCGGTGGGCCTATACACACCGTCTCGTCGGCGAGCAGTACGTGCTTCTGGCTGGCGTCGGCCGTCGAGTGCACGGCCACGGTCTTGATGCCCAGTTCGCGACAGGCGCGTTGAATGCGCAGCGCGATCTCACCCCGATTGGCGATGACGACTTTGTCGAGCATCGGCGGCTTAAGGTTCGATAATGAACAGCGCCTGGCCGAACTCGACCGGCTCACCGTTCTTCGCGAGGGCTGCAACGACCTTGCCGGCCACGTCGGCCTCGATCTGGTTCATCATCTTCATGGCTTCGATGATGCACAGGGTGGCGCCGGCCTGGACCTGATCGCCGATCTTCACGAAGTTTGGTGAGCCGGGAGCAGGCGATTCATAGTAGGTGCCAACCATCGGTGACAGGACTTTGTGGCCCGTGGCCTCCGGTGCAGCGGCGGGTGCCGCCGGGGCTGCCGGGCCGGCACTACCGGCTGCCGGGGGAGCTGCGAAATAGGGTTGGGGAGGGAGCGTGTACTGGGCCGGCGCGTTGGTCATGTGACGACTGATGCGCACCGATTCCTCGCCCTCGGTGATCTCCAGCTCGGCGAGGCCAGATTCTTCCAGCAGCTCGATGAGTTTCTTTACCTTGCGGATATCCATGAAAGTCCTCGCTTAGTCGGGTCGGGGCCGGGCGAGCTGCTCGCAGGCCGCCTGGAGGGCCAGGAGATAACCCTGGGCACCCAGCCCGGCGATCACACCAACGGCCACGTCGGATACGTAGGAGTGCCGCCGGAATTCCTCCCGGGCGTAGACGTTGCTCAGATGAATCTCGATAAACGGGATCCCAACGGCCAGAAGCGCGTCACGCAGGGCCACACTGGTATGCGTTAGCGCGCCGGGGTTGAGCAGGATGAAGTCCACGTGGCCGGCGGCTTGCTGGATGCGGTCCACCAGGGCGGCTTCCGAGTTGGTCTGGAAGGTGGCCAGTTCGTGCCCGGCAGCCTCCGCGGCGGTGGCGGCGGCCTTTTCGATATCTGCCAGGGTCGTCGAGCCGTAAAGGTGGGGCTCCCGGCGGCCGAGCAGGTTCAGGTTGGGCCCGTTTAGCAGCAATAGCTGCGCCATCGAATGAGGTCTATATCGCCGGAGATGGACGCAATTTTACCGACTTTAGCCGGGAAATGACATAAGCAACACGTACGAAGGTATTTGCGAAAGGTACCGGACCTTAGTTGTTTGGTTTCTTTAGTTATCAACCGCCAACAACTAGCAAAACCAAATAACTAAGGTCCGGTACCTTTTTTATCTTTTTTATCCTGGCCCAGGTTCAGGCGGGACGGGGCATTGGCCGTGGTGAGTGTACCGGTCGCCAGTCCGTCTGCGACGGCGGCGACCTGTTCGAGGTCGCGGGGAGTGATCTCGCCCATGTGGATGGCGAGCACCGTCCCGTCCGGAGCAGCAATCACTGAGAGCGGCAGCGCAAACTCCGGGGCAAACCGCTCTGCCGCCCGGGTGGCGTCCATCTCGCCCACCAAGTTGGGGTAGGTCACCCCGGTTTCCCCGATGAACCGAAGGACGCTCTCGTAACGGTCGATGGCGATGCCAATCACCTGCATCCGGGCAGGATCCTGATCAGCCTGAAACTGCTCCAGCAGCGGCATCTCGTTCCGGCAGGGGGCGCACCAGGTCGCCCAGAAATTGACGAGGAGAGTGCGGCCGGACCATTCCGCAAGCGCCCGCGGCTCGCCTTTGAGGTCCTTCAGGGTCAGCGCCGGCAGGGGGTCTCCAACCCGAACGGCGGCCGCATAAACTTTCTCAGAAACCGAGGGTTCTGACTGCACAGCGAAATCGACACTAGAGTTGTCAGTGGTATTGACAGTCGGTGTGCCCGCGCCAGGCCTCCAGCCGGTGCCGACGAGGATGCCCCCTACCAAGAAGACGGCGACCCAGAGGCCAAGAGCGAGCTTGCGAATGGGGCGCACGGGGAAGCTTTACGGGCCTCAGTTGGCGGCGGTGGCGACGGCAGTGGCGGCGGGTTCCTCAAACACTGCCTGGAGATGCGCCGCGAACGCCGCGGCTGGCTTGAAGCCGACGATGCGGCGCGAGGCCTGCTCCCTGCCGTCCGGCGTAAAGAACATGATCGTCGGGGGCCCGATGATGCCGAAATGCTTCATCAGTGCCTGGTCGTCGGCGTCGACCAAGGTGACATCGGCCTGCAGGGTGACGGCGTTGCCGAGTGCGGCCTGCACGGCGGGATCGGGGAAGGTGTATTTCTCCATCTCCTTGCAGGATACGCACCAGTCGGCATAAAAATCGAGGAGTACTGGCCGGTTCTCCCGTTTGGCCCCTTCAATAGCCCCGTCCAGATCCGCCACGGTCTTGATGCGGGTGAACATGCTGTGGGCCTCGGACCCGCTGGCGGTACCGGAAGCCTCGGGGGCCGCCGCGAACCGCAGTGGCCGCAGCGCGTCTTCACTGCCAGCCAGCGCCCCGATGAGCAGCGCCGCTCCGTACAGCACGGCGACGATGCCAAAGGCCTTGCCGAACTTGCGGGACAAGGCCGCGGAGCCATCCACGGGCGCGAAGGCACCGAGGAACACGCCGCCGATCACCAGCAGCACCGCCCAGAGGGCCAGGGTCAGGGTTCCGGGCCAGAGCCGGTCGAGCATCCAGACCGCCATGCCCAGCATCAGCAGGCCGAAGGCCGCCTTTACCGACACCATCCAGGCGCCCGCCCTGGGCATCAGCCGGCCCGCCGACGCGCCTATGGCCAGGAGGGGAATTCCCATGCCGATGCCGAGGGCGAACAGCGCCAGTGCGCCCCGTCCCACGTCGCCTGTCTTGGCGATGACGGTCAGTGCGGCGACGAGGGGCGGCGTGACGCAGGTCGTGATCACCGCTGCGGAGATGATGCCCATGATGCCGGCGCCGATGAAACTTCCCGAGCGCTGCTGGCCCGAAAGGGCATTCAGCCGCGTCTGCCAGGAGGCTGGAATCTGCAGATCGAACAGGCCGAACATCGACAGGGCGAGGGCCACGAAGAGCAGCGCCACGCCGATGATAACGGCTGGCTGCTGCATGACCGATTGCACCTGGGCGCCGGCGGCGGCGAAGACCGCGCCCAGCGCCGTGTAGGTCACCGCCATGCCGAGAACGAAGGACAGGGACAGCAGGAACGCCTTCGTCGAGCCGAGGGGCGCGCCGTCCTTGCTGCCCTGGCCCACGATGATGCCGGACAGGATCGGGTACATGGGAAGGCAGCAGGGCGTGAACGACAGCAGCAGGCCCAGGCCGGCGAACATGGCCATCACCACCAGCAGGTTCCCGTCCCGGATCAGCGTAAACAGGCGATCCTGCTCGGATTCAGGTGTGCCGCTGGTCGCGG
>JBBQJK010000281.1:0-4066 GCA_038325835.1 Gammaproteobacteria bacterium | reverse complement strand
TGCTAAACACACACCAGATCGACGACCACTACTACTGGCTGACCTGAACGTGCTCCAGTTGGATATCGCTGCCGGCACGGGTCTCCGCCACCTGCTCTGCATCGGCGCCCATTGCGACGACATCGAAATCGGCTGCGGTGCTACAGTGTTGCGGCTGATTGAGCGCCACCCGGAATTGCACGTGGACTGGGTGATTCTCACCTCGACCCCGGCGCGGGCGGCGGAAGCCAGAGCCAGCGCGGCAGGGTTTCTCGGGGGAGTGCGCAGCCATAACGTAGTGATCCGCGAGTTCCGGGATGGTTTCCTGCCCTGGGTTGGCAGCGACCTGAAAGACTGCTTCGAGGAACTGAAGCGGAGTACGAGACCGGAACTGATCCTGACGCATCACCGTGGGGACTTTCACCAGGACCACCGGCTGACTGGTGAGCTGACCTGGAACACCTGGCGAGACCATTTGATCCTCGAGTACGAGATCCCCAAGTACGATGGCGACCTGGGCCGCCCGAATGTCTTCGTGCCACTGACAGAGGCCGTGGTCCGCCGGAAAGTGGACCTGATTCTCGGCAGTTTCGCTTCCCAGGCGCAGAAGGCCTGGTTTACGGCGGATACGTTCCGCGCCCTGCTCCGACTCCGTGGCGTAGAAGCCAATGCGCCGGACGGCCTGGCCGAGGCATTCTTCGCGCCGAAAGTCTGTCTCACGCTCTAGACTGGAACTGATTACCTTTCCAATCACGGGTGTGTTGAGCTATTTTGTCACCATGAAAGTTGTACTTTTCTGTGGCGGCCTGGGTACGCGGCTCCGGGAGCACTCGGACACTGTGCCAAAGCCTCTCGTCAGTATCGGCTACCGGCCGATCATGTGGCACCTCATGCGCTACTACGCGCATTTCGGCCACAAGGACTTTATCCTCTGCCTGGGCTATCGGGGAGATCTGATTCGCGATTACTTCCTCAATTATCAGGAGGCCCTGTCCAATGACTTTGTGCTCAGCGAAGGGGGCAAACGCATCGAACTCCTGAAATCAGACATTCAGGACTGGAGAATCACCTTCGTGGATACCGGCCTGCACGCCTGTATCGGCGAGCGCCTTGCGGCAGTCCGCCAGCACGTCGCTGGCGAGAAGTGCTTTCTTGCGAACTATAGCGATGGACTCTCAGACCTGGACATGAACGCAGTCATTGCGGACTTTCACACCAAGAACGTCACGGCCTCCTTCGTTGCCACCCGGTCCCAGCAGAGCTTCCACGCCATTCTGTCCGACGAACAAGGCTACGTCACTGACTTCGGCGGCAAGGCCGCTGACTACTGGGTCAACGGCGGCTTTTTCGTTCTTCGCCAGGATATCTTCGACTACCTGCGTCCGGGTGAGGAACTCGTCGAGGAACCGTTCCGCCGCCTGATTGGGGAACGCAAGCTGACGACCTACCGGCACGCCGGATTTTGGCGGGCCATGGACAGCCTGAAAGACAAGTTCGTGCTCGACCGCATGTACGCGCAGGGCGAGGCCCCCTGGGAAGTCTGGCGGCAGCAGCCACGTTGATGCGGCGTGCCTAACTCAGCCGGGTCGCAGGATACCGACAGCAACTCCCTGGACCGAGCGGCCCTGACGGGAGTCGCCTGGGCCGGTGCGGCGAAGTACTCCACCCAGATCCTCGCTTGGGCGAGCACCATTTTCGTCGCGCGCATCTTGATGCCATCGGACTATGGCCTCATGGTCATGGCGAGCGTGTTCCTGAGCGTCGTCATGACCCTCAGTGAGTTTGGAGTCGGGAGCGCCGTCGTGACGCTGCGCAACCTCACAGCGGAGAAACTCCACCAGCTCAACTCACTGAGTGTGATGCTGGGTCTCGGCGGCACGCTGCTAACCCTCGTGATGGCGTACCCCCTGGGCTTGTTCTTCCGGGCGCCTGAACTGCCCCCGGTCCTGATGGTGGTGGGCCTGACGTTCCTGATCTCCTCCCTGGAAACCGTCCCAGCTGCCCTCCTGCGGCGTGAACTTAAGTTCCGCACCCTCGCCATGATCGATATCGCTCGGGGGCTGCTCGTGCCCGCTGTAACGCTCGGTGGCGCGCTGCTCGGACTACGCTACTGGGCACTGGTGCTGGGGAGCCTGGTCGCCGCAGGAATCACGGCGACATGCACGCTGTATTGCCGGCGGGTCCCGTTTGCCCGCTTCCGCTTTAGCGGGATGACCGAGATCCTGCACTTCAGTCGCGACGTACTCATCAGTCGGCTTGCCTATGTTGTGTACCAGGACGGCGACTTCGCCGTGGCGGGCCGCCGCCTCGGACAGGCGGCTGTCGGCGACTACTCGCTGGCCTGGACGCTTGCAACCAGTCCGATCGAAAAAGTGACCATGCTGCTGTCGGATGTCACGCCGAGCCTGTTCAGCGCCGTGCAGAACGATCGCCCGGCACTGCGGCGATATTTCCTCAATCTCTCGGAGATCGTCTGCCTAGCAACCTTTCCCGCGTCGGTCGGGATAGCGCTGGTCAGCCACGATCTGGTGACTGTCCTTCTCGGCTCCAAGTGGCTGGGTGCGGTGACCCCCCTGGGGCTCCTGGCCCTTTACGCCGGCGCACGCTCGGTAACGAGCCTGTATGGGCATCTGTACATCGCGACCCGAGAAACGCAGTTCATGATGTGGACTTCGATTGCCGGTGCCATCCTGCTACTCACCGGCTTCATCGTCGGCAGCACCTGGGGCACAGGGGGTATCGCGGCAGCATGGCTGGTGATCCATCCTTCACTGTCCGCCTACTCCTTCACCCGGGTCCGGCGGATACTCGACCTGTCGGCGCGCGAATATCTTCAGGCGCTGAGACTGGGCCTGGACGGCTGCATTGCGATGGCCATCGTTCTGGTGCCCTTCAAGATCTATGTCGCATCGTCTTGGTCACCGGGGGTGCGCCTGACCGCCTCGATACTGCTGGGGGCCGCCACCTACGGCCTGACCACCTGGGTCCTGCACGGTGCCAGGCTCCGGCAGATTATCGAGTGGCTGAAGCGCGTCCGGCGCGGTGGAGCGGTGGCCGCAGGTTAGGCTCCGTCAGGGTGCCTCCGTCCGCCGGAGCCAGATCTCCCGCCAGTAACTGTTGGAGGCTCGCGGGCAACCGAGGCGCCCTGGCGTGCACTCGGCCCGGCAGTAGACGTCTTCCAGCTGGATGCAGGGACTCTTCATGGCCATCATCTTGCCGGTCTGCTCATTGATCAGCCGGTCAACCCGCATCTGCACGCGGTACTTCCCACCGGAGTACTTGAGCATCTCCAGGTCGTAACGCATGCCGCGGTTCATTCCCGCCCGGGTAATGGTGGCGCCAATCTCCTCGGCAGAGCGCACCTCCACCCACTCGCCAGGCTGGAGATTGAGGACCTCGGTCGGGGTAGGCTGGCCAGGCTCGATCTGCGCCGGGACGACCGGGAACGGCTTGCCACCGCGCAGTTTCTGGAACGAGTTGTACAAAAAGACCTTCAGGTTGTATCCGGGACCACTGCTGACGAGGTGACGATAGCCGGCGGCGATCAGGATCTTCAGCATGTGCCAGGCGGTGTGATTACCGGTGGCCACGTCCCTGAGGTACTGCCGGACGTCCCACCAGGGCAGCAGGGTCGTCGCCTCGTAGAGCGCTGTGGTCTGGCACACCCAGACCGGGTCGACAGTTGCCTCCTGCCCGGGGGCCCGTGCGCGGCGCCTCACCGTGTCCTCCGTGCAAGCGCCGGATGACGGCGCAGCCACCGTGACCCCGGGCCCGTCGGCCCGCTCCAGCCAGGCTTCCTTCCAGAAGAAGACGCAGTCGGCCTGGCAGCCGCCATGACCTCCCCCAGCGCAGCGTGCGCCTTCGAGGTGGACCGCAGCCTCCATCCGGCGTCCCCCCGTCTTCTGGATGTTGTCGCAGGTCTTGTGGGCCACCTTGGCCACGCGCAGGCGCTGACCGCAGAAGGCCAGCATCTCGGGCTGGAAGGGCAGCGCGTCGAGCCGGGCATTGGCGTCCAGCGTGGCCAGAATCTCCTCGCGGGACCTCACGAGCACCCAGTCCCCGGCGCGGAGACCCAGCCTCTGCTCTG
>JBBQJK010000280.1:0-4094 GCA_038325835.1 Gammaproteobacteria bacterium | reverse complement strand
CGTATCCAGACGATTGAGTACGTCGTAGGCGAACACCTCGGTTTTGCCGCCGGCTGTCTGGTTCTGGCGCTTGGTCAGATTGCCGGCTTTGTCCCAGGGCTTCGTTTGCGCCACAATCTGCATCACCGCCGCTTTGGTCTCAGCTGGCACTCGGGATACATCATCCACCCTCAGATCTGTTTTTTCAGCACCAGGTTCTCCGCCGTGATCTCCGCGACCACCGCCCGCAACCGGTCACGCTCCGCCTTGTGCCGCACCTCGCGGTCGTCCCCACGCGGCGTGCGCTGGGCATCGCGCTTCAGCGCTCTGGCCTGGCGGACGATCGCCGGCGACCACACCGTCTGGTACCAGGCCACCGGGGACGGCGGGCCGCGCGCGCTTGACCTCCGGGGCCGGCGGTAGCACCAGCTGACTACTGCGCGACCTGCTCGCGGCCCAGCGTCGCGCCGCTCCGGTCTTCCCGCAGTTCGTACTCCAGCACTTCCGTGGTGATCGTGCCGCCACCAGGCGCTGGCTGCACGCCGGTGATCCGGAGGGCGACATCCATCGACACGCCGCCGGCGTAGCCGCTGGAGCCGATCTTGTCCCGGATCAGCTGGGCGTCCGCCGGCGACTGCTTCCAGATCTGCGCCGTCCGGCCGTTGGCGAATTTCACCGACACCTTCTGGCCGAGCGCCGGGAACTCGATCACCGAACTCGGCGCGAGGGCCCGGATCGTGAACTCGCCATAGCTGGGGTCGTAGTCGCTCAGGTTGGCACCGACGGAGAGGCGCAGGTTGCCGACGCCACGGACCGACGCCATCCCGGATTCCAGCTCGGCCTTTACCTCGACGCGCTTCGCGGCCTTCTCGATCGCCGGTATGTACTTCACCCGGGTGTCCTCCTCCACCCAGCTGTCGAGGGGCGGTGGGATGCCCGCCAGGTCGTAGTAGAGGAAGACCATCGTCGGGGCGTCCGGGTTAACCAGCTCGCCGGTCCGCCCGCCGAGGGCGGGTGAAGCGGCGGGCGCCGGACTACTTGCGGCACGCGGCGCAGCGGCCACCGGCGCGCCAGTCGACGGTGCCGGACTCGTGGACCCGGAAGTACTGGATACTGTTTCCGGCGCCTTCGGTCCGCCGCAGCCGGCGGCCAGCAGCAGCGTGGCGACCAGGCTCAGGCCGGCGCGCAGGGAACGGGTCTCAAAGCTGGGGCGCATCGGCGTTCTTCCCGGCGGCTTCCACTTCCTTGGCCTTGCGCTGGTTGTCGACCTGCTGCAGGGCCTGCTCGGTGGCGGTGATCGCCTCGTAGCCCGCCGCCTGGTTGGCGGTACCCACCTGCAGCCACCTGGCGAGGTCCGGGTTTTCGGTCGTGGGCACGAGCAGCGCCGCGACGGCCACACCGCAATCCGGCGACAGGTTCACGCCGCCGTTGGGATCGGGGGTGCCGCGGCACTGATTGAAGAGCGGCGAGGTCTCCGTGATCAGGCGCCCCATCGGATCGTAGGACCAGTAGAGGTTGGTCTGGCCGGGCGACTTCTGGGTGGCGGTGGGCGTGCCGTACTTGGCGACCAGCGCCTGCTCGACGCTGGCCAGGGTCGGGTTGCGTCCCTCCGCGAACCATTCCTCACGGGCGGCGTTGATCACGCGCTCCTGGCCGGGCGTGCCCATGGTGCCCACGTACCACTTGGACTGGCCGGGCTGCATGTCCTGCCGGACGGCGTTGGCGCCCCGGGCCATCGCCTCGTCCTGCATCTCCTGCACGATCTGCTTGGACGACTTCTCGACCCGCGGCTCGGCAAAGCGGGCATTGAAACCCTGCCGGATGGTCTGGCCGTAGGTCTGCATCTGGAAGCCGCGGGTGGTGTCGGCCTGCACGACCATGAGGTCGTTGGTGCACATCACCACGTTGGCGGCTTCTTCCCAGGTGAGCCCGGGGCGGACGCCCACCACGTCATCCACCGGTGAGGAGGCGTCCCGCGCGGTCGTCTTGATGTCGGCCGGGCAATCCAGGTCGTCCCGGGCCTCCTCGGCCACTTCCTCGGCCGTAGCGGTGGTCTTGGCGGGCTCCATGGCACCCGCCGAGCCCGCGTTGATGGCGGCGGAGCTGGGTCCCTTCGCCTCGTCCTTGGAACCGCAGGCCGCCAGGGCCCCCGCCAGGATCAGGATCATCACTCGTTCAGCCAGTCGCATGGTCGCCCCCTGAAATGTCTGTGAAATGCCTGTCGCCGGGCGAGAGTCGCCGGGGCAGGAAACGCTTCCTGCAGGAATATACCGGAGCCCGGCGGATTACGAGGAGCATTTCCTGAGCAGCACCTTGCCCAGCGGAAACCGCTTGGCCAGGTTGAGCATCGCGATGCGGGCGTTGTAGGCGGCGAGTACACCCGTGGCCACACCCGGCTGGACAGTCGAGAAGTCCACCTGGGCCGCGCCCTTCTTCTCATCGACATTGAAGGTGGCGGTGGCCGGCTGGTCCCCGTCGAACTCGGTGATCAGCACGGCGAGGATGCCGGTGTAGTCCGGCGCGAAGTAGCCGGGCCCCGCCAATTCGAGGCCGCCCAGCGCCTGCGTGTCCTTGCCGTTGACGAGCGTGAGCGTGTCGCCCGTCACCAGCATGTGCGCCGGCGCCTCGCAGGCGCCCTTGGCCGGCACCCACTTGCCCTGGTACTCGGCGGGGACGGCGTCAGCAGCGTCCGCCGGACCGGCGAACGAAGCAACGGCCAGGGCCAGAATCAGAATTTGATTTCGCATGGGGCCTCCCGATGTGGGATTGAGGGTGGGCGTCGGGGCGAGCTTAGCGCACGTTGGGCACTGCCCTTCCACACCGCACCAGGGCTCCCCTGTGCTAGCCTCCGACGAACACAACAACAAGGAACAACCCATGGAACGCCTGCCCCCTGACTGCGGACCGTCATCCGGCCAGCCTGCACGCGCCCTGCGCACGCCAATGGCGCTCGTCGCCACCCTGCTGTGCGGGCTGCTCGTGGGCAGCGTCAGCCTGGCCGCCAGTCCGCCGCCCCCGCCGCCGAGCAACGTGCGGGTCAGCGAAGTGCAGGGAATCGACGCCAAGCTGGGCTCGTTCATCCTCGAATGGGATCCGGCCATGATCGACGCCAAGACGCCCCACACCGGCTACCAGCTGGGGCGTGGCTGCACCTACCAGACGCTGCAGGGTGAGCCAGCCGCCGTGCCCGCCGCGTCCGGGACCTGGTGGTTCCAGACACCGGGTCCGCGCTACCGGGTGCGAGCGACCTGTGGCTGCGGCTACAAGGTGCCCGGCGTCCGGACGCTGCCGGCCCCGAATGCCGGCGGCTCGGCGTGGGTAACGGCGCCAAAATTTCTGCTCTCCTGCGTGAAATAACTCACTGCTTCTCGTAGACCATCCCCATTCCGTCGGAGAGGACGCCGTTCTCGTAGACCAGGTCCATGGGCGCGCCCATCGGCTCGTCAGTTGTGAAGTGCAGCTTGTTACCGTCGGTCGTGTAGACGGTGTTGTGGCTGATTTCGGGCTCGCCCGGGGGCCCAAAGAGCGACACCTTGGCCTTGTTGCCGCCCTGGAACTCGACGCGGACTCCGCCACCGCCCATGTCGGCTTCGTAGGTGCCGGACAGGCCGGACGGGTTCCCGCAGGCGACCAGCACCACGCTTAGGACCAGGCTAAGAACCAGGCTGAGGATCGGGGTGGCCGTCAGGCGCCCCCGGGACTTCGCTTGCAGCATGTCGGACTCCAGAGTTTGAATTGATGGCAGCCGATGCTACACGAAACCCCTGAACGGCCAGACCCATCGGATGCAGCGAGCCGGAGGCGAAAACCCCGGCGGCACGCGAATGTTCCGGATCGGTGGGTATAGGTCATTCAAACGCCCCACCCGCTGAGTCTGCCAGCCCGGAACCCCGCCCGTCACGCTCCCCCGATGCACCAGGCCCTGGCACGGCCAGCGCCCCGCCCGACGAATCTCCCCGCTATCCCCGGATTTGTGCAGCGCAGACCGCCAGCCGCGCAGCCGCCGACCCCCGGCGTCATTAACTCGACCCGGGCCGCAACGTCCGACCCCGCTACGGAAACTCAAGCTCGCCTTGGGGTGGCCCCCGCGACGGCGGCCTCGACCCGGCCGGCAG
>JBBQJK010000279.1:0-4101 GCA_038325835.1 Gammaproteobacteria bacterium | reverse complement strand
TGGCCCAGCTTGGAAATGCCGAGCTGGCGCAGGTCCCGGCTGATGCTCGACTGGGTGGCCTCGATGCCGCGCTTCCGGAGCAAATCTACCAGCTCGTCCTGCCGGGTGACGTGCTGGCGGCGCAGGATCTTCAGGATCGCCTGCTGTCGCTCTTCACGCTGCTCGGCTGAAATGGGCACCGGTACTCCATGCACATAAGCCCGAAGGGATGCGCATACTATCCAGATCGGCCCGGGTGTCAAGGGCTGGATGCACGTTGCCGTAGGAGTGCCTTGAGGCGCGACCGGGACTTGGTTGCGCCTCAAGGCGCTCCTACAATGACGGCCCATGGAAGAGCTGCCAAACGCTACCGCAAGCGGCAACCCACAGGCCCAGTACGAACTGGCACTCCATCTCGACAACGTCGAAGGTGACGGCCGGAATCCCGCAGAGGCGGCCCGCTGGTACCGGCTGGCTGCCGACCAGGGCCACGCCGATGCCCAGCTGCATCTGGGCCTGATGTACGACACCGGCGACGGCGTCCCGCGCAACGAAGCGACGGCCGTGGAGTGGTACCGGCGTGCCGCGGACCAGGGCAACCCGGATGGCCAGGTGAATCTTGGGCTGATGTACCTGAACGGCACGGGCGTCGCGAAGATCGAAACGGCGGCCCTGCACTGCTTCCGCATGGCCGCGGACCAGGGACACCCCAAGGCCCAGTTCAATCTGGGTGCGCTTCTATACAACGGTGTTGCCGGCGAGCCGGACCTGGCCGACGTGTACCGGTGGTGGACGTTGGCAGCCCTGCAGGGACATCCGTCGGCCCAGAAGAATCTGGAGGCCCTGGCTGCGAAGCTCAGTCGGGAGCAGCTGGCGGCGGCTCAGGCCGCAGTGGCCGAGGCGCTGCTCCGGACACCAAACACAGTGTAGGAGCGCCTTAAGGCGCGACGCCGAAGCCGACTGAGGCCACGGTCGCGGCTAAAGCCGCTCCTACCGGGCATGGCGCCCCTGGGATTCGCCGGCGGGCACGCCGCCCGGCCCAAAGCGCCTCTCGAAGCACCGCCAGCGGCCCTGGTGGTCGGCAAGGATCAGCGTCGCTGCGCGCGTGCCGTACTCGGCCCCGGTGACGAACGGCGTCACCCGGGCCCGCGCCATGGGTGTGTCCTCGTCCGGTTCGGCCACCGGCATGCGCCGGGCTAACAGGGACAGGAGTTCCTCTGTCTCTGGCCCGGACTCGGACATAGCCCTGCGCAGGTAGGTCTCAAGCGCCTGCTCCAGCCACGCGACCTTCGGCCAGGGTGTCTCCCGGGTTGAGTTCGACAGCAGCGAGATCCCGGCCGGCACCCGCCAGCGAGACCCCAGTGTTCCGGCCGGCGTCACGAAGCCCTCGACTCCGTCACTCAGCGTCCCGACCAGCAAGCCGAATCCCGCGTACCGGGCTTCCTCCGACGCGACGCCGTCGAGGAAGTCGCTGGCACCTGTACTGCCGGTGAGCCAGTTGCGCACCAGGTTGCCCCGGCTCAGCCGGTGCTCCGCCGCCGGCGGGCGGAGGGGATTGTTGGTGACCACGGCGAGCCGTCCGCTGCGGCTGATGCCGAGCCAGCTGCCCCCGGCCTGAAGGTCCCTGCCGCCGAACACGTCGGGTGCTTCGGGCCACCAGTCCGCGGCCACGGTGGGGCGCTGATGAAATTCATCCCGGTTGCCCAGGAGTATCAGGGGGTAGCGGGGATGGGCTTGCCAGGCGACGGCGACGAGACACATGGGATGAATCGCGGCTGAAGCCGCTCCTACGGCCGCTCCTGCGGGGAAACGCGGGGGAAGATCGGACTGTCGAGGCCCAGGTTGGCGAGGGGTGTTCCGCCTTCGGTATCGAACCAGGCTTCGATCAGGCGGAAAGCGATGGACTCCCGGGGCGGCACGCTGATGGCCCCCGCGCGGATTTCGTCCCGGGTCAGCCAGCGAGCCTCGACCAGCTCCCCGTCGTTGCAGCGGATCTCATCGCTCAGGCCCACCGCGTGAAAGCCTAGCATCATGGCGGCGGGAAACGGCCAGGGCTGGGAGCCGATATAGGTGCACTCGCCGACCTGGATGTTGGTTTCCTCGTGGACTTCCCGGAGCACGGCGTCCTCCAGGGACTCGCCCGGTTCCACGAACCCGGCGATGGTGGAGAAGCGCCCTTCCGCCCAGGCCGCCTGCCGACCGAGCAGGCAGCGGTTGCCCCGGTGGACGAGGACGATCACGGCGGGGTCGATGCGGGGAAAGCTCTTGTGGCCGCAGTCCCGATCGCTACACGCCATTACGAAGCCACCCTCGGCGGCCCGGTTGGGGGCTCCACAGACGCCGCAGTGCCGGTGGCGCTCCTGCCAGAGCAACATCGCCCGGGCGTAGGCCAGCAGCGCGGCGTCGGCCTCGCTGACCGCGGCCCCGATCTCCCGCAGCCCGCGGAAGCCTGCCGCCGGCAGGGCGGGTGGGGGAGTGTCGCCCCGGATCGCGACGGCAAAGAGCGCCTGGCCAGCGCGCCGGCCCAGGAAGACGCTGGCTTCGTGGCCGTCGTCCGGCAGGTCGAGGTCCTCCCGCTGGCAGACCACGAGACCGTCGTCCCGGAGCAGGCACCGGGACTGCCAGATCGGCACGAAGCGCGTATCCGCTGCGGCGAAGGCTGCCGCCAGCGCTTCGGCCTGCTGCCGCAGGGGGGAGAGGCGTTCGACTCCTGAGCCGGTGAACGTGATGCGGGTCATGCCGGCAGATTACGCATGATCCTTCACTTCGCAAAATGGACAGCGTTCGTAGTCCAGTGCGTAGGCGTCCTGCACATAGGGACCCTCACACAGGGTGCACCAGGCGAGACGGAGCTCGCGCCGCGAGACGAGGCAGCGGTAGAGATTCCACGCCCACTCGAAGGACAAACGGGGCTCCGGGTGCAGAGCCCGATAAGCCTCGAAGGCTTCGCACATCCCCAGGCCCAGCAACACGCCCGGCTCGCCGATGGCCCGCAGCGCCCGGCTGTCCCGATCCAGCTGGACGACGCCGGTGCGGACGAACAGTCCGGTTAGCAGGCTGGCTTCCCCCAGGCGGCGCGCGGAGCTGACGAAGGGGCCAATCTGGCTGGGCGACTTGCCCCGGCGGCGGCGGACCGTGCCATGGGCAGGATAGTAACTGGCGGAAATCTTGCGAATCCGGTCTTCCGTAAAGCCCGTGCACAGGCGGATCGTGCCCGTGCGGGCCTCGTGCTCAATCATCCGGAGGGCCAGGTCGAAGCGCTCCCGCTCCCCCGCGTACCGGTTGTCTGTCGCCCGCATGATTCCCTCGACTTTCGCCAGTTTTGGTCATTTTGGATCAATTATTTTAAAAGGTCGTATTTATTTGGTCCGTTTGGAGCATTTATAGTACAGGCCGGTCGTCCCTAGGGAACAGTGCAAATGCAAAGGAATTGGCCACATACGCAGGTCTGCCTCGAGATTCAGGAGTTCAATCGGGCCTTTCTCGACCTCGTCTGCGCAGACCAAGGCTCCGGGGCCGTCTTTGGGCTGGATGCCCCGGTGCGCCAGCGACTGCGGCTGCTGTCCCCACCCCAGCTCCACGCCATCGCGGCAACACCCTGCCTGCTGGCGGCCTTTGCGCCCCTGGCGCCCGGCCCGGCACCCCGGGGCGTGGCCGACGCGCCCTTACCTTTGGTCCCCGTGGCGCAGGCCGACGAGGCGCGCCTCTTTGCCGCTGCGTTGCTGGTCTGGCTTTGGCACACCGCCCGCCAGGATCGCCTCCTGGCGGCACTGTGTGTCGGGCCGGGACAGCAGGGCGTGGACGCGCTCAGCGGTCCGGGCTTCCTGGAGTTGCAGCGCACCGCCGTCGGGGCCGCCGACCGCCTGGAGGCCCGCTTCTGCCGCCATCCCCGGATCTGGCCGGACCTGGTGCGGGCCGCCGGTGCAGCTGATGCGGAGGTGTTGACGGCCACCCGCTTGTCCATGGTCCAGCTGACCCTCATCAGCCGCCGGTGAGGCTGAGGCCTGGTGGCGCTCGGCACTAGGGCGGCGAGGCGCGCCAGGAAGTCCAGCGGCTCGAAGACCACGGTCGTGGTGCCGTCCAAGTCGGCCGAATTCAGTGTGTAGCGCACTGGGCTCTGAA
>JBBQJK010000278.1:0-4108 GCA_038325835.1 Gammaproteobacteria bacterium | reverse complement strand
AAAGGCTTGCCGCATACTTGCCCCGGACGAGGCCCGAAGGAAAGTCAGCTTTCCGATACTCGGCCCGCAGGTCCGCTACACCCGTTGCCTTAGTTTTCTTCATAAAGTGCCCGCTCCCGGCGGGTGGCGACTCGTGCGCTGATGAGGCGAATGGTATCGGATTCGTCGGTATGCAGGACAGCCAGAAGGCGTCCGTTGCTGGAGCTGCCAAAGGTTATCCAGCGAAACTCGCCTCTTGAGTGCTCGGGGTCTGCGCCTGTGGTGGCGAGCGGGTCGGTAACCGCTGTGGCGGCTTCCTCGAATGCGATCCCGTGCCTGACAAGATTGGCTGCTGCCTTGGATGCACTCCACGTAAAACGCATCAGAGGAAAGATGACCCTTGGACTGCCATGAAGCAAGCAGCGAAACTTCGTGGGACGGCCAGATTCTGGTGGTCCAGACGTTTCCTACCCGTCTCCATCCCAGTGAAACTTGTGCAGGATCCGGTGCAGAACGGGCGCGAACATGAGGCCCACGATCACCAGAAAAACCAGCCCGGCATACAGGGCGTAGAGGCCGGCGAACAGCTTGCCGGCGTCGCCTCTTTGCGCTCGTTCATGGCGCCATTATCCTGTCGGCCCGTGCTCCGCCGCTACCGGGTCAGACCACGGTGCCGAAAAGCCGGCCGACCAGCGCGGTGCAGCCCATGGCCACTGCCCCCCAGAACGTCACCCGGGCGGCGCCGATCAGCAGTGAGGCACGCCCAAGTCGCGCGGCGACGGCTCCCAGAATGGCCAGCAGCCCCAGGGTGCTGCCGATGACCGTCGGTGTGAGGGTTGCGAGCGGCACCAGCATGACCAGCAGGAAGGGCAGGGCCGCGCCGAGCGCAAAAGCAGCCGCCGAGGCGAGCGCCGCCTGAATCGGCCGCGCCCGGGTTACTTCCGACAGGCCGAGCTCGTCCCGGGCGTGAGCCCCGAGCGCATCGTGGGCCGTGAGCTGATCGGCAACCTGTCCGGCGAGCTCGGGCGTGAGTCCACGGCTCACGTAGATGGCGGCGAGCTCCGCCTGTTCCCGTTCCGGTTCGTCCGCCAGTTCCCCGCGCTCGCGCCCCAGATCCGCCCGCTCGGTATCGGCCTGGGAACTGACCGACACGGACTCCCCCGCGGCCATCGACAGCGCGCCGCCCACCAGGCCTGCAAGTGCGGCTAACACCACCGGCTCGCTGGTCATTGCCGCGGCAGCCACGCCGACCACCAGGCTGCTGGTGGAGATCAGGCCGTCATTGGCGCCGAGCACGGCGGCCCGGAGCCAGCCGATGGCATCGGTGCGATGGAGTTCAGCGTGGGCCATGGTTTATAGAGTACCCGGTCCCGAGCCGCCGTCCCTGTGGACGAACTGCCACTGGCCTGCCAGCAGCAGGGCCCGGAGTTCTTCATCCGGATAGCTGGCCTCATCCCACGGCCGGCCATGCGTTCAGAGAATGGCAGGGGATAGTTGGAGGGCTTCGTTCGGGCCGGGACCTCGGCCCCCGTGACGGCGACGACCTCAGGGGCCGACGCACAGATTGGGGACGGTCAACCGCGTGAACAGGTGTGGTGACGCCACAGCTGACGACGGGTAGTGGGCCAAGGCGGCCTTGAACCCGGGATGATTGAAGGCCATCCGGAAATGGGCCACCGACTCCCAGACGGCATAGTTCATGAAGGTCGTGCTGCCGCCGATCCCGTGATGCAGCTGGGTCGAGATATAGCCGGACTGCTGCTTCATCCAGTTGGCGTCCGCCTCCCAGGCCTTGAGCAGCGCGGGAATGTCAACGGTAGTGAATTGGGGCCCGGTCCTGACAATCGTCAGATCCGGCACAGGATCTCCGCGGCGCGTTCGAGCGTGGCCAGGTCTTTCGCGAAGCAGAAGCGCAGGCGGGGGGTGGCCAGGGGCTCGGCGCAGAAGACGGACACCGGTATGCACGCCACCCCCGACGCCACAGTGAGCCGCCGGGCATAGTCCACATCGTGCTCATCCGTGATGGCACTGTAGTCCAGCAGTTGAAAGTAGGTGCCCGCAGACGGTGTGAACCGGAAGCGCGAGCCCTGGAGCAGGTGGCAGAACTGGTCCCGCTTGGCCTGGTAGAAAGCGGGCAGGTCCAGGTAATGGGCCGGGCTGCTTTCCAGGAAATCCGCGAGGCCGTACTGCAGGGGCGTGACCACGCAGAACTGCACGAACTGATGGACCCGGCGAAACTCCCGGGTGAGCGCCGCCGGTGCCACGCAGTAGCCGATCTTCCAGCCCGTCGCGTGGTAGGTCTTGCCGAAGGACGAGACGACCAGGCTGCGTTCGGCCAGCTCCGGGTAACGCAGCAGGCTCTCGTGCGGTTGGCCGTCAAACAGGATGTGCTCGTAGACCTCGTCACCCAGCAGAAGCAGGCGGGTGCCCCGCACCACCTCAGCGAGTGCCGCCAGGTCCGCGGCCGACAGCACCGCGCCTGTCGGATTGTGCGGGCTATTAATAATGAGCAGCCGCGTGCGGGGCGTGATGGCCGACCGGACCCGGTCCCAGTCCACGCTGAAAGCCGGTTCCCGCAGGGGAATGTGTACGGCCCGACCACCCGCGAGCCGGATCGCCGGGTCGTAGGAGTCGTAGGCCGGGTCGAGGCACAGCACCTCGTCACCCGGTTGCACCACGGCCTCGATCGCGCAGAACAGGGCCGAGGTCGCCCCGGAGGTCACCGTGACTTCGGCGTCGGCATCGACCCGGCGGCCATAGAGGGCCAGTGTTTTCCGGGCAATCTGCTCCCGCAGGGCTGGCAGCCCGGCCATGGGCGCGTACTGGTTGTGCCCCGCGCGCAGGTGATGACTGACCCGGTCGAGCAGCCCCGCGGGCGCGGGGAAGTCCGGGAAGCCCTGGGACAGGTTGATCGCGCCATGCTCCGCCGCCAGCTGGGACATGACGGTGAAGATGGTCGTACCGACGTCAGGCAGCTTGCTGGCAATGGCGAGGGAGGGGGGCGGCATCGATCCTGTGACGGGAAATTGGCGTTTTGTTTGACTTCAGTCGCGCTCGACACTGATCATAGCGCCAACTCTCCCGGGGCACCTGATCCAGACGCATGAATGCCAGTGTTGAAGCGGTTAACCCCGGGCCACCGCCCACTCCCGCACCTGCCCCCGCCACCCCTGCCTATTTCCCGACGGGCCACAGCACCCGCATGACCAACGTCCGCCGGCTCATCGAGCAGGTGGCAGCCTTCAACACCAGCGTCCTCATCACCGGGGAGTCGGGGACCGGGAAGGAATGGGCGGCCCGCCATGTGCACGGCCAGTCCCCCCGTGCCGTCAAGGCCTTCGTCCCCGTGAACTGCGGGGCGATCCCCGCCGAGCTGCTGGAAAGCGAATTGTTCGGCCACGAAAAGGGCGCCTTTACCGGCGCCATCTCCACCCGCATCGGCCGGTTCGAGGCCGCGGAGGGTGGCACGCTGTTTCTCGACGAGATCGGCGACATGAGCCTGCCCATGCAGGTCAAGCTGCTCCGCGTGCTTCAGGAGCGGATCTACGAGCGGGTGGGCAGCAACCGGCCGCGGCCCTGCGATGTGCGGATCATTGCGGCGACCCATCGCAACCTGGAGGCGGCGATCCGGGACGGGAGTTTCCGCGAGGATCTCTACTACCGACTGAACGTCTTTCCCATCGAGCTGCCGCCGCTGCGGGAGCGCCTTGAGGACCTTGCGGACCTGATTGGCAACATCCTTGAGAGGTGCCGGGCCGCCGGCCTGTCGCCGGTGCACATGGCCCCGGGCGCAGTCCGGATCCTCAAGCATTATGGCTGGCCAGGCAACATCCGGGAGCTGGCCAATCTGCTCGAACGCCTGTGCGTGCTCTATCCGGACGGCGCCGTCGACATTCCCCAGCTGCCCACGCGCTATACGGCTGCAGCGCCCTTGCGGGAAACCGATCGCCAGGAAGTCGCAGCCACACGGGCTTCGGGACCCCAGCCCCAGGATATCGAGTTCCCCGCCGACGGACTGCCGCTGAAGGACTACCTCGAGAGGATCGAGGTGTCCCTCATCCGCCGGGCCCTGCACGACGCCGATGGCGTCATCGCCCACGCTGCCGAAAAGCTGCAGGTCCGCCGCACG
>JBBQJK010000277.1:0-4130 GCA_038325835.1 Gammaproteobacteria bacterium | reverse complement strand
GCCCCATTGATGGGGCTCTTCGACTACCTCCCCCCGCCCGATACCGAAGTCGAGCTCCGGCCCGGCGTGCGCGTCCGGGTGCCTTTCGGCAAGGGCACCCGGGTAGGCCTTCTAATGGGGCTCAAGGCCACGAGCACAGTGCCCGAGGGGAAGCTGCGCCAAGCGCTGGCGGTGCTCGATGCCGAACCGCTGTTGCCCGATGACCTGCAGCGCCTGATGAGTTGGGCATCGGCCTATTACCAGCACCCGCCTGGCGAGGTGGTTGCCGCCGCCCTGCCGAAAGCCCTGCGGGAAGGCCGGGAGCCGACGCAACGACGCCAGCTGAAGACGCCACCGGTCGCTGCTGTCGAGGTCGTGAGTGCCGACGTTCCGCCGGTGCTCACCGCCGACCAGGCGCGGGCCGGGGCCGCCATCAACGCGACGGCAGGGTTCCGCTGTTTCCTGCTGGACGGGGTGACAGGTAGCGGCAAGACCGAAGTCTACCTGCGCTGTGTCCAGGAACGGCTGAACGCCGGCCAGCAGTCCCTCGTGCTCGTGCCGGAAATCGGGCTCACCCCGCAACTGGTAGAGCGCTTCCGGCGGCGCTTCCCCGTCCCCATGGCGGTGCTGCATTCGGGTCTGGCGGATGGCGAGCGCCTGCGCGCCTGGACCGCTGCGCGGGACGGCACCGCCCGGATCGTTATTGGCACCCGCTCGGCCATCTTCACCCCGCTCAGGCACCCCGGTTTGCTGGTGGTCGACGAGGAGCATGACGCCAGCTACAAACAGCAGGACGGCTTTCGTTACTCGGCCCGGGACCTCGCGGTGTGGCGGGCGCGGGAGCTGGGCGTCCCACTGGTGCTGGGTTCCGCCACCCCGGCGCTCGAGTCGGTAGAGAACGCGCAGAGTGGGCGCTACGAGCGCCTGGTGCTGGCGGAGCGGGCTGGCTCTGCCGGCCAGCCCACGGCCCACCTCATTGACATGCGCACCCACCAGCCCCGGGACGGGCTCACCCAGCCGCTGCTCGCCGCTATCCGCCGGCACCTCGCTGCGGATGGCCAGGTGCTCATCTTCCTCAACCGGCGCGGCTACGCACCAACCCTCGTGTGCATTGGGTGTGGGACGGTGATCAGCTGTACCCGGTGCGACGCGCGGATGGTGCTCCACCAGCAGCGGGGCCGGGTCACCTGTCACCACTGCGGGAGTGAACGGGCGGTGCCGGAGGACTGCCCGGCCTGCCATGCCGAACTCCGGGCCGTGGGCCAGGGCACCGAACGCCTGGAACAGGCACTCGCCCGGGAGTTTCCGGACCAGGTCATGGAGCGTATTGATCGGGACACCACTCGCCGGCGCGGCGAGATCGAGCGGCGCCTGGAGCGGGTCCACAGCCTGGAAGCGCGGCTCCTGCTCGGGACCCAGATGCTCACCAAGGGCCATGATTTTCCCGGCGTCACCCTGGTGGGCATCGTGGATGTGGACCAGGGGCTCTTCGGCACGGATTTTCGCAGCGCTGAACGCCTGGCCCAGACGTTCATCCAGGTGGCCGGTCGTGCCGGTCGTGCCGACCGTCCCGGTGAGGTTTACCTGCAGACGCTGTTTCCAGATCACCCCCTGCTCCGCGTGTTGCTGGCAGACGGCTATGGCGCATTCGCGACTGTGGCGCTTGCGGAGCGCCAACAGGCGGGCTGGCCACCCTGGTCCTCCCTGGCACTGGTGCGCGCAGAGGCGACCGAGCGACCGCTGGTCTTCTCGTTTCTGGAGACGGCGGCGGCGCTCGCGCGCACCGCACTCCCGCCTGGCCTCCGGGTGCTCGGCCCCGCACCCGCGCCCATGGAACGCCGCTCCGGGCGCTACCGGGGGCAACTGCTGCTGCAGGCCGACGCGCGTCGCGTTCTGCAGCGCTTCCTGCCGGACTTTCGCGCGGCGCTGTCCGCGCTACCGGCCCAGCGACGCGTGCGCTGGAGCGTGGACGTGGACCCGTCTGAATTGTTCTAGAATCCCGCGGGTTCCGGGGACCCGCTACTCACCACAATGCAGATCACCTCTCACATCGCGCAGGTTGTGCGCAAGGCACTCGACTGGCCGGTCGAGCGAACCGCCCAAATCGAAGCAGCGCTCACCGCCCCCCCGAATCCAGCCCTGGGAGACGTGGCCTTTCCCTGCTTCCAGCTGGCTAAGGAACTCCGCTCGGCCCCCAACCTCATCGCGAAGAACGTGGCCGCGAAGATTGCCCGGGACCCGATCATCGCCAGTGCCAAGGCGGAAGGCCCCTACCTCAACCTCTTTCTGGACCGGGCGAATGCCACGGAGCAGGTCCTGGCAGAGATTCGGGACAATCCGGAGGCCTACGGCCGCCGTGACCTCGGCGGTGGTCGCACGCTGGTAATCGATTTTTCTGCGCCGAACATCGCGAAGCCCTTCCATTTCGGGCACCTGCGCTCGACGAATCTCGGTGCGGACCTCGCGCGGATCTTCACCTTCGAGGGCTGGCGCGTCATCCGCAAGAACTACATCGGCGACTGGGGAACCCAGTTCGGCTTTGTGATCTGGGCCTGGCAGCAGTGGGGCGACGAACACGCCCTGGAAGCGCGAGCGATCGACTACCTGGTCGAGCTGTACATTCGGGCCAACCGGGACAGCGAGCAGGACCCGAGCGTGCGGGAACAGGCGCGCAGCCTGTTCTTGCGCCTGGAGCAGGGCGATCCGGAGATCGTCCGGTTGTGGGAGCGTTTCCGGTCGCTCTCGCTGGAGGGCTTTCACCGCACTTACGACCGGCTCGGCATCGAGTTCGATTCCTACGACGGGGAGTCGTCACTGAACACCAAGGTCCAGCCGATGATCGCCCGCTTCCTGAAGGCAGGTGTGGCACGGGAGTCTCTGGGCGCCATCGTCGTGGACGTGTCGGAGGTCATCGGCCGGGAGATTGCGCCCTGCATGCTGCAGAAGTCCGACGGCGCGTCGACCTACGCGGCGCGGGACTGCGCGGAGGCGCTTGACCGCTGGGAGCGTTACGAGTTTGGTGCCAACGTCTACGTCGTCTCCCGCCAGGAAGACCACTTTGCCCAGGTCTTCGCCGCTCTGGGCAAGCTTGCCGTAGCCGAGCAGTGGCCTGTGAACTGGCCCGCACTCTGCGAGAACGTGAGCTTTGGCTACGTGCGCGGCATGTCCACCCGCAAGGGGGAAGCGGTGTGGCTGGAGGCCGTGCTGGACGAAGCCCGGGACCGGGCTGCCCGGTACCGGGAGGAGCGCTTGGCGGGTAATACCCGGGGACTGCCGGCGGTGCCGCCCGCTGCGCTGGCCACCATCAGCGAAGCTGTGGGCCAGGCCGCGCTGCTGTACTTCGACGTCTCGTCGCGGCGGCTGACGGACGTGACCTTCGATTGGGACACCGTCCTTCAGTTCGAGGGCAATACCGGTCCCTACCTCCAGTACACCCATGCGCGCATGCATGGGCTGTTCCGGAAGGCCGTGGACGCCGGAGTCGCCACGACAGGCGCAGCGGGCGACCTCTCGTTGCTCGTCGCCGACGAGGAATGGGCTCTGGTGCAGAAGCTCCGCGGCTTCGGCCCCGCCGTCCAGCGCGGGGCCGAACAACGGGAGCCCTTCGAGGTGGCGCACTACCTGCACGATCTGGCCAGCGTCTTCAATGCGTTCTACAACCGGCACGTCGTCCTGGACGAGGCTGACCCGGCCCGCAGCCGGGCCCGCCTGGAACTGGTCGGGAGTGCCCGCACCGTGCTGGCAACCGGGCTGGGCCTGCTGGGCATTCGCCCCCTGGAGTACATGTAGTGGCGACGGCCAGCAGCCGGCAGAAGCGCCGGCGCAATCGGCGCCGCGACTCGGCCAGCGTGTCCCGGGGAGCCCTGGTGGTCTTGCTGCTGTTGGTCAGCGCTGGGTTGCTGGCGTGGTTTTTCCGGGGAGACCTGGCCGGGATGCTGGCCACCGGCGCGGCCCGCGCGGCGCCAGCGGCCGCCACGGCGCCGAAGAAGACCAGCAAGCCCGCCCGGGAACCCAAGTCCCTGGCCCCGGAGGCCGCTGGCCGTTTCGAGTTCTACGACATGCTGCCCGATGCGGAGGTGGTCGTCCCCGAGCAGCCCGCGACGGCGCGCCCTGCGGCGCCGCCGCCCGTCTCCGTGCCCGGCGCCTACGTC
>JBBQJK010000276.1:0-4142 GCA_038325835.1 Gammaproteobacteria bacterium | reverse complement strand
TGATGCTGCAGCTGGGCTATTCATTGCAATCGAGCTGGTTCATCGCCGTGGTGGCGCTCTACATCATCGCGGGGATGTGCTGGGTGTACCTGGTGAAGACCGAGCTGAAGCTGCGGGATCTGGCAGCAGCGCACGCGACGGCCACAGTGGTGCCCGCCGGGTTTTCTCCACTTTTCCAGCGCTGGATGCGGCTGGCGCTGGGCTCGTTTGCCGGTGTGCTGGCGATCTTCTGGTTGATGGTGTTCAGGCCGGGGCTCTGAGTTATGGTTGGGTTCGCGTGCGCCCGCTGTTTACAGTCGGGCCGCGAAAAGAAAAAGGGTCAGGGGCACCTGGTACTAGTAAGTCAGTCAGTGCTGCGACTTGATAGGGAAGTTCCGGATGAGCATTTTTGAAGCACTGACACTCTTCGTCATTATGTTGCCGTTGGCAGCCATGCCAAGCTCGAGTGTCGCTCTAGTCGTGGCAAGGTCGGTAAGTGCTGGGCGACTTAATGGGGCTTTTTCAGCGCTCGGAATTGTGGCCGGCGACTTAATATTCGTTGCAATGGCTTTGGTTGGCATGAGCGTTTTGGCGGAGTCGCTTGGCACACTCTTTGCCGTTGTAAAGTATTGCGGCGGTGCCTATCTAGTATGGTTGGGCTGGGGCATCTTGAGATCGAAGTCGTCGTTTTCGGTGCCAGTTACGACAAAGAAAACCCGCTCTCTTATGACGGATTTTATGGCTGGGTTGCTTTTAACACTCGGAGATGTGAAAGCCATCCTGTTCTATGCGAGCCTTTTCCCAACCTTGGTTGAAATCGATCAGCTTGGCGTCAGGGAGGTATCAATAATTTCGGCAATTACCGTCGTAACTGTTGGTGGCGTGAAACTGGCCTACGTGATGTTTGCATCAAAGATCGTCGACAATCTTCAAGACCATATGCCGAGTGATGTTCCTCGAAAACTTGGAGGTGCGCTCCTTATTGGTTGTGGTTCTGCCTTGATTGCGAAAGCATGAAGAAGAATCAGATTTCGGTACACCGGTTTTCTGGGTAGTCGCCCAACACATTATCGCGGTCCATCGATCACGAGACGAGGAGGTCGCTTGGTATGCAGGCTGGGAAATATGAGCGTGACTTTGCTGCCGGATGAATTCAGGCCTCATGTTCTCCGTACACCCCTGCCCACTGCCTGAGGTGGCACTTCTGGCCCGCTATCGCCGGGAGGGCGCGTTCACGGATTGCTACGCGGTGGACGTGCCCGGCGTCATATCCCATGCCCGGTATGTGGCGGCCTTCTATACAACACCGGTGTTCAGGCTGGAACGGCTGATCCTGAAGTGGGCGGTCTCCAGGCCGTCCTCCGCTGCCGAGGCGGAGCAGTTGGCGGCGGGAGAGATCGAGACCTTCGCCGCGTGGCGCGTTGAAAGTCGCGCTGAAAACCAGCTGCTCCTGGCCGACCTTCGTGGTCGGACGAGGTCCTGGTTGATGGTTGCCCGGATTGAGACCAAAAATGGTGCAGCCACTCGCCTGTACTTCGGGTCCGCCGTGATTCCGGAGCAAAACGTCGGGGCCGGCAGGCCGACGCTTGGACTGGTCTTCCGGGCGCTGCTGGGGTTTCACGCCATTTACTCCCGGGTACTTTTGTCAGCCGCGAAGTCGCGCTTAAGGGCAGCAGGAATTTAATTGCCTTAACACACGGACCGGGCCACACGTGAACAGGCCAAAGCACTTCCCTGCGCCAGTCGGCAGACTGGCTGTTTACTTTGGGGGATCATTCAACCCTATTGATTACCCCATCGGGCTGACCAACCAGTGCAAGCAAGTACGCCCGCAACGATCGGCCTGGTGGTGTTCCCGGCGTTGATGGCGATACTGGCTTACGCTGTTGCTGGTCGGCCGCCTGCTCTATCGGCTGGTGGAGATTTATCGGGGCGACCCGGTGGCGAGAGCCGAAAGTCAGCGCTTCTTCGCCGTAGCAATCAACTGCTCTGACTTTGCCGTCAGCGTCGCGTCGCCTGCAGACAGGCTCAGCGCCTTGCGCCCCAAGCTCTCCGCCTGGGCAAAGTCGCCTTCCTTCAGCCGGATAGTGCCCAGCTCCAGCCAGAGCAGGGGCTGGCGGGGTTCGATGCGCAGCGCACGCTCGATGGACGCCGCCGCCTGGGCATAGTCACCGGTCGCCTGATGGGCCCGGCTCTGGGTCAGCAGAGTCCGGGCGGCGGCGCCGGCCGGCGGAGCTGTCCTTGCAGGCGGCGCTGGGGGCTCGACGCTGCCAGCGGGGGCAGACGGCAGATCCGGAACCGGGCTGATCACTGCACCGGCCGGCGCTGGCGTGGCCTTGGCCGGGACTGGCGTGCGGGACACGGGCGACCGGGTACCGGACTCGGGGGGGACGCAGCCGGAAAGCAGCAGCAGGGCGCCAAGGACAGCGCCACCGACCCCAAGTCTCAGTCTCAGTTCAACAGCCCCCGTAACCATTCAATGCCCCGTTCCGCGAATCCGTCCAAGTTATCGAAGCCTGAGCCGCACATCGGGTTGGGTGGCAGGACAGTCCCGACAGGCAGGGGCAGGGTCACCGTGTCGCCGCAGCCTGCCATGGCCATCATGCCTGTCGTGAAATCGAAAGGCACATCCTGCAGGCCCGCCGCGGGCGTCGATTCGTAACCGGCATCGCCAAACCCGGCCACCAGCCGGGCCCAGACGGGCAGCGCCCCCGACGCCCCCGTAAGGCCGGTCGGGGAGTTGTCGTCGGCGCCCACCCAGACGACGACCACATGATCATTGGTGAACCCGGCGAACCAGCTGTCCCGCAGGTCGTCGGAAGTACCCGTCTTGCCGGCCACCACGAGGCCCGGCGGCAACCAGTTGCGCGCCCCCCGGGCCGTGCCTCGCTCCACCACCTGGGTGAGGCTTGCGTTCAGTTCCTGGACCGCGGCCGGGTCTGCCGCGCGATTGATCTTCAGGGGGTAGCGGTCCAGCGGCTTGCCCTCTGCGTCCAGCACGGCCCGCACCGCCTTGAGCGGGGCCCTGAAGCCGCCGTTCGCCAGACTGTTGTAGACCTGCGCGACTTCGACAGGCGAGAGCTCCAGCGAACCGAGGAGTAACGAGGGCAGCGGCCGGGGCGCCGTCTCGAGCCCCAGGCCCTTGAAGAGGGCGGCGACGCGCTGAGGACCCACGTCCATGCCCAGCCGGACGGTCGGTGTGTTCAGTGATTCAGCCAGCGCCCTGACCGCTGGCACCGGGCCCCGGTACTGGCGGTCGTAGTTCTGGGGCTGCCAGGTCTTGCCGGTATCGAGCTTTACCGTGAGGGGCGCATCCTCGATGACGGTCGCCGCCGTGTACCGGCCCGATTCGAAGCCTGCCAGGTAGACCACGGGCTTCACGAGGGAGCCAATGGGACGCCGGGCGTCCAGGGCCCGGTTGAAGCCCTTGAGCCGGGCATTACGCCCGCCGACGATCGCCACCACGTCGGGTGTCTGGGTGCCCGTGACGATGATGGCACCGTCCAGCGGGCTTGCGTTCTTCTTCCGGAGACCGCGCTCCAGCGTCTCGAGACCTTCTGTCAGCCGCAGTTCCGCGAGCGCCTGAATGCGCGGGTCGAGGGTGGTCATGATGCGCAGCCCGGCGGTTTGCAGGTCTTCTTCCTGGTAGTCCGCCTGCAGTTCCCGGCGTACCAGGTCCATGAAGCTCGGGTTATAGCTGGCGAAGTTGCGGGCGGTACCGCGCACGCCCAGGTCGCGGCGCTGCGCGCTGCCAGCCTCTGCGGGTGTGATCACGCCAAACTCAGCCATGAGACCGAGCACCATGTTGCGCCGCTCCCGCGCCCGGTCCGGGTGGCGGCGCGGGTCGTAGTAGGACGGGCCGCGCACCACGGCGATGAGCAGCGCGATGTCCTGAGACTGGAGTTCGGCCAGGGGTCTGCCGAAGTAGAACTGACTGGCAAGGCCAAAGCCGTGAATGGCCCGGTCCCCTGATTGGCCGAGGTAAATCTCGTTGACGTAGGCGTTGAGAATATCCGGCTTGTCGAAGTGCAGTTCCAGCAGCACCGACATCAGCGCTTCGCGGAGTTTGCGGCTGAGCGTCCGGCTGTTGGTGAGGAAGTAGCTGCGCACCAGCTGCTGCGTGAGGGTGCTGCCACCCTGTTCAATGCCACCAGCGCGCACGT
>JBBQJK010000275.1:0-4168 GCA_038325835.1 Gammaproteobacteria bacterium | reverse complement strand
CGGTCAGGCCTGCGCGCAGAGAAGATGCTCCAGGACAAGCTTCTTTCCCGGGCCCGGGACGGCGGCAACGTCACGTTGCTATGGAATCATGCGGTGGAAGCGGTGCTCGGGAACGAGAGTGGCGTCACCGGAGTGCGTGTGAAGCCAACCACCGGCAACGGCACTCTTCAGGACATCGACGTTGCAGGCCTGTTTATAGCGATTGGACATGATCCGAACACCGCCCTGTTCAAGGATCAGCTGGAACTCAGCAAAGGCTACATCGTCGTGCGCACCGGGCTCGCTGGGGGAGCGACCGCGACCAGCATCCCCGGCATATTCGCCGCCGGCGATGTGGCTGACAGCGTCTACCGGCAGGCAATCACCTCGGCCGGCTCAGGCTGCATGGCTGCCCTGGATGCCGAGAAATTCCTGGACAGCCTGTCCGCTTGATGCGCCAGACGATCCCCTCCCTTGCTGATTGAAGTTGCGCAGTCCCTGGCGGCGGTGGCCGCCGACGACTGGAACAGACTGTCGGGCTGCGAGTACCCCTTCCTCCGCCACGAGTTCCTGCTTGCCCTCGAAGAAACGGGCTGTGTCGGTGGCGATACGGGCTGGTACCCCTGCCATCTGCTGCTGCGGGACGACGCAGGCGAGCTTGTTGGCGCCATGCCGCTCTATCGCAAGACCAGTTCCCAGGGTGAGTTCGTCTTCGACTGGGCCTGGGCGGACGCCTATCGGCGCGCCGGACTCCGCTATTTCCCCAAGCTGGTCTCCGCGGTTCCCTTCACCCCAGCCACCAGCCCCCGCTTTCTGACTGGAGCAGGTCAGGAGCCCGCCCGCGTCGCCGCGGCTCTGCTGGCAGGGGCAACCGAGTTGGCCCGGAAAATCGGCGCGTCGTCAGTGCATGTGCTTTTCCCCACCACCGCCGAAACCCGCCTGCTGGCGACGGCTGGATTTCTTTCCCGAAAGGACTGCCAGTTCCACTGGCGTAACCGGGGATATGCGGACTTCGACGCCTTCCTCGGAGAGTTCACTGCCGAAAAGCGCAAGAAGGCCAAGCGTGAGCGCCGTCGGGTAGCAGAGGCGGGAATCAGCTTTCTTCGGCTGAGCGGCGCGGAGATCGATGCCGGGTTATGGAAGCAACTGATACCCCTCTACGCGAGTTCATTCTGGCGACGAGGCCGCGAGCCTTACCTCAATGAGGCCTTCTTCACCAGGATCAGCACCCTTCTCCCGGACAACGTGCTGGCCATTGTGGCGATGCGGAGTGGCATGCCCGTGGCAACGGCCCTCTGCTTGCGGAGCGCAGATACCCTGTATGGGCGCTATTGGGGCAGCGAGGGCGAGTACCACAGCCTGCACTTCGAGACCTGCTACTACCAGGGTATTGAGTACTGCATCGAGGAGGGCCTTCAGTCCTTCGAGCCGGGCACCCAAGGGGAGCACAAGATCAGTCGGGGGTTTGTGCCGACCGAAACCTGGTCAGCGCACTGGCTTTCGCACCCCCAGTTCGCGGCGGCCATCGACCAGTACCTGGATCGGGAGCGCAGCCATATCGATGAGTACATCGATTCCGTACGCGACCACGTGCCCTACAGAAAGGGCGCCACATGAGCAAGACGGCATCCGCCGCCGCTGAGGCAATCGTGTTTCTGAGTCCTGGTGATCCGCCTGAGTCCTTCCCGGATCTGACCCGGGGAACGACTGAGCCGGACGGCCTCGTTGCTGTGGGCGGCGATCTCACGCCAGCGAGACTGCTCGCCGCCTACGGTCGTGGCATCTTTCCCTGGTATGAGGAAGGGCAACCGGTGCTCTGGTGGTCGCCGGATCCGCGAGCAGTCCTCCTGCCGGAGAAACTCCACATTTCGCGGACTCTCAGGCGGACACTGCTGGGCGATCGCTTCAAGGTCTCGGTGGATCTGGCCTTTGGGGCGGTAATCGCTGCGTGCGCAGACACCCGCGCCGCAACCGGCACGTGGATCACGCCCGAAATGCGCGCGGCGTATCTCCGCCTGCACACTCTGGGGTATGCACACTCGATAGAGATCTGGCGGGGAACAGACCTTGCAGGCGGGCTGTACGGGATCGCACTCGGCGACGTGTTCTTCGGGGAATCGATGTTTAGCCGGGTTGCCGATGCTTCCAAGGCTGCCCTGGTGAAGCTAGTACGGCTGGCAGAAGACCAGGACATAAGGCTGATCGACTGTCAGGTCGCAACCCGTCACCTGGCCACGCTGGGCAGCCAACTGATGCCCCGGGATGAGTTTCTCATTCAAATACAGACGCTCAGTGCTGCCGCGGGCCGGGTTGGGGCCTGGAGCGCCGAACCCCGGCCGACGCAAGACCTCGTCCGGACACTCGAAGTCCCGTCTCCCTTGCACGTCTGAACGAGTTCGACGACAATCGCGCCCCGTTCTGCCGGAGTCTACATGTCGAAAGAAGAAGCCATCACGATGGACGGGGTCGTCACCGAGACCCTGCCTAACACGACGTTTCGGGTAACCCTCGATAACGGCCATCTTGTGAACGCGCACATCTCCGGAAAGATGCGCAAGAACTATATTCGGATTCTCACGGGGGACCGGGTCACGGTTGAACTGACCCCCTACGACCTCTCCAAAGGACGCATTACCTTCAGGGCCCGGTAACCGGTCCAGCCCCTGCGACTGGATCTGGAGTCAGGCCGGAGTTCCGTTTCAGGCCGGAATTCCGTTTCAGGCGGGATCCGGGATGTGCTCAAGGGCCATGGTGGCCGGCGTGGTCACCAGGCGCAGCTCGCCGGAGTCGTCCAACGATATCCTGACGTGGCCGCCCTTGGCCAGATCACCGAACAGCAGCTGCTCGGCCAGAGGCCGCTTTACCTGTTCCTGAATGACCCTGGCCATCGGCCGGGCACCCATCTTCGGGTCGTAGCCCTTGTCTGCAATCCACTGCCGGGCAGCAGGCTCCAGCTCGATCGTGACTGCATTCTTGTCCAGCTGCGCTTCCAGCTCCATTACCAGCTTGTCGACCACGCGCAGGATTGCCTCTGGTCCCAATGGGGCAAACTGGATAATCGTATCCAGGCGGTTACGGAACTCAGGCGTGAACATCCGGTTGATGATCGCCATGCCATCCGTGCTGTTGTCCTGCTGGGTGAATCCCATGGAGGCGCGACTCATCTCCTGGGCCCCGGCGTTGGTGGTCATCACGAGAATCACGTTGCGGAAATCCGCCTTGCGGCCGTTGTTATCCGTCAGGGTGCCGTGGTCCATAACCTGGAGTAGCAGGTTGAATACCTCAGGATGAGCTTTCTCAATCTCATCAAGGAGCAGGACGGCATGGGGATGTTTACTGACAGCTTCCGTCAGCAAACCACCCTGATCGAAGCCCACGTAGCCGGGCGGCGCCCCTATCAGACGGGAAACCGTGTGCCGTTCCATATACTCGGACATGTCAAAGCGGATCAACTCGATCCCCAGACAGTGGGCAAGCTGCCGGGTGACTTCCGTCTTGCCGACGCCGGTCGGTCCCGCAAAGAGGAAGGCGCCCACCGGCTTCTCCGGTTCCCGCAGCCCGGAGCGGGCCATCTTGATGGCCGCTGACAGGGCCGTGACGGCCTTGTCCTGGCCAAAGATCACCAGCTTCAGATCCCGCTCAAGGTTGCGGAGCTGATCCCGATCGGATGCCGAGACGCTCTTCGGCGGAATCCGGGCCATCTTGGCGATGACATTCTCTATCTGGACGACCCCGACCTCGCGGGTGCGGGTGGCCTCAGGCTCCAGGCGAATGCTGGCTCCCGCCTCGTCGATCACGTCGATCGCCTTGTCCGGCAACTGACGCTCATTGATGTGCCGGGCTGACAACTCGACGGCGGCAACGATGGCGTCGTCCGTGTAGGCGATGCCGTGGTACTCCTCAAACCGGCTCTTGAGGCCACGCAGGATCTCGATAGTCTGAGGAATAGTCGGCTCAACAATATCGATCTTCTGAAACCGCCGCGCCAGGGCATGGTCCTTCTCGAAGACGCCCCGGTACTCGCGATAGGTCGTGGAGCCTATGCAGCGCAGTTCACCGCTCGACAGGACCGGCTTGATCAGGTTTGACGCGTCCAGAACACCGCCGGAGGCAGCGCCCGCACCGATAACCGTGTGAATCTCGTCAATGAACAGGATTGCACCGGGATCCTTGCCCAATTCTTTGATGA
>JBBQJK010000274.1:0-4182 GCA_038325835.1 Gammaproteobacteria bacterium | reverse complement strand
GGGGTCGCCGGCCGAGAGGGGCAGCACGACGGCGAGGATGAGTGCGGCCAACGACGAGTCCGGGCCCAGCACGAGGATGCGGCTGGGGCCGAAGAGCGCATAGGCCACCAGCGGGATGATCGTGGCGTACAGGCCGTAGATGCCCGGGACCCCGGACGCCACGGCGTAGGCGATGCCGACCGGGACGAGCATGGTGGTCAGTACCAGGCCGGCCAGGATGTCCCGGGGGAGCCAGGCAAGTTCATAGTGTCGCGCGGTCTGCAGGCCTGGCAGCCAGCGCCGCCAACCGCGGAGGTCGGACGTCAGGGGGCGCGAGAGGCGGCCAGGATCGGGGCTCGACATGAGCGGTAAACGCTACGCTGCGAAGGCGGCGATTCGCCGCGCCAGTTCCGCGGTCTGGTCCTCGACGAGGTAAAAGTTGCAGTCCGGCAGCAGCGCGTGGTCCTGCCCGCGGGCGCCCGGCAGATGGGCCAGCAGGCGCTCCGGGCCCATGGCGCTGCCGGCAAAAGCGGCGCTGTAGAGCGTCAGCACGGGCTTCTGCCAGTTGGCGAGGACTTCCCAGGCACGGAAGTTAGCGATGGCCGCCGGATCGTCGGGCAGGATCGGCAGGATCATCGGGAAACGGCGGGGCCCGGTCTTGTAGCTCTCGTCCGGGTACGGCGCGTCGAAGGCGGCGATGATTTCCGGTGCCAGCTTCTTCACGACGCCGTCGTTGACCATCTCGCCCTGGGGAAATTTCGGCAGGGCGAACTGCTCCTCGCGCCATTTGATGAACCAGCCGGCGCCGCCGCCCCGCCCGGTGGGGAGCATGGTGTTACTGAGCGCGATCCGGGCGAAAAACTCGGGGCGCTCGGCGGCCAGGCGCAGGCCGAAGAAGCCGCCCCAGTCGAAGAGGTAGGCGGTAACGTCCCGGAGGCCGAGCTGATCCAGGCAGGCTGTCAGCCAGTCGAGGTGGCGCTGGAAGGTGTAGTCCTCCGTGGACGGCAGCTTGTCCGAGCGGCCGAAGCCGATGTAGTCCGGCGCGATCACCCGAAAGCCGGCAGCCACCAGCAGCGGGATCATCCGGCGATAGAGATAGCACCAGCACCCCTGCCCGTGGAGCAGCAGGATCACCGGGGCGGAGGCCGGCCCCTCATCCAGGTAGTGCAGTCGCAGACTGCCGAAGCGGTCGTCCGGCACGCTGACGTAGCGGGGTGCAAAGTTGAACCCGGGCAGGTTCCCAAAGCGTTCCTCCGGAGTGCGCAGGGGCTGCACGATTTAGTGCCGCAGGAGTCCGGCCACGCGCCTCACAACTTCAGGCTCGCCCGGGCATACACGAAGCGGCCATTCACGCCGATGGGCGACAGGATGTCGTAGGGCAGGTTACCGAAGTAGTTGATGTCGGGACTGGACCGGTCCGGGTACTCGTCGAACAGGTTCGCGGCACCCACGTAGAGCGCGACCTTCTCGGTGAACCGGTAGCCCGCCTCCACGTCCACCTGTATCTCTGCGCCGTACTCCTGCTGCGGCTCGAAACCGCCGCCGAAGTTGAACACGCGAACCGCAGTCTCGTACCGGGACACGCGACCCAGCAGGTCCCAGCGCTCACCGGACCAGTTGCCGCTGAGGATGAACTTGCTGTGGGGCGTCGCGTTCTCCAGGGTATTCAGTTCCTCCACTCCCACCAGCGTCAGCGTCGGGTCCACGGCGGACAGCTCGGGCGTGGTCCCGCGCACCGTCTGCACGTCGGTCCTGGAGTAATTGAAGGCGACCGACGACCGGAAGTCGCCACCCAGCCAGGGCTGGGCGTAGCTGACCACCGCGTCGAAGCCCCGGGTCCGGGTGTCCACGGCATTGGTGAAGAAGCGCACGGACTGGATATCCTCGCCGCCGGGCTGGGCCTGGATGAAGGCCGTGAGGTCGTCGCTGAACAGGCGCTCGGACAGCGTGATCCGGTCGTCCACGTCGATCTGGAAGATATCCAGGCTCCAGTTCAGGCTTTCGAACTGCCCCACCACGCCGGCGCTCAGGTTGAACGACGTCTCCTCATCAAGATCCTGGGCACCCAGGGATCGGGCAATCGGGTCGTCCACGCGCAGGGTGCGGGTGCGGATCAGCTCCCGATCGTCGCCAAAGTTGAGGGTCGTGTCGGAGAAGCCCAGCTGGGCGATGTTGGGAGCCCTGAAGCTGTTGGACACGGCGCCGCGCAGCGCCACCGACTCGGTCACTTCGTAGCGGCCTGCCAGCTTGGCAGTGACCGCAGAACCGAAGTCGTCGTAGTCCTCGTAGCGGGCGGCAACCTCGACAAAGAGCCGGTCGGTGAAATCCGTACCGGCGTTCGCGTACACACTGACGACGTTCCGGTCGATGGACGCCTCGTCCTCCGGTGTGAGCCCGGGCGCGGCCTGGGCGCCGATGCCGCAGAGGAAGGCCAGCGTGCCCGGCGGCTGATCGGCCGTGGCGCAACCCGGGTCCCCGAAGTTGCCTGCCTGGTAGGCCGCGAGGTCGCCCCGCCGGGTGGCATAGTCCTCGGTGCGGTACTCGGCGCCCAGGGCCACTTGCAGCGGCGCCGCGAGCCATTCCACCGCAAAGTCCCGGCTGCCATTGATGCCCAGGATGGCCTGCTCGTTCTCGTAGGTGCCGGACTCGAAGGACGTGGGGCTGGCAGGCCCGAGGGACGCGTTGATGGAGTTGTCCACGCCAAACACGAACTGGTTGCGGCCGTAGCTGACGGCGGTGTCCAGATCCCAGCCGGCAGCTGCGCCCCGCAGGCCGACGGTGGCAGCATAGTCCTCGTCCTCGCCATAGGTCTCCGGCCGGAAGCCCTGGGGATAGACGGACTTCACGGTGCTGCTGCTGTCCGGGTAGCGGAAGAACGCGGCGCCCCCGTCGCTGTCCCGGTTGCCGTAGGTACCAAAGGTGTAGAGCTCGACGCCGCCCTTGCCGTCACCGAGGGGCACCACGCCGTTGAACCACAGGTTCAGCTCGTCCACGTTGGGATCGCCCTCGGCATAGTTGCGCTGGCCGGCCAGGGCCAGGTTGTCAGGCGTCTGCTCCTCGAAGAACGGCACCTGGTCGAAGCCGGCCCGGTTGGTGGCATTGCGGGTGCGATACGCGACGCCGCCCTTCAGGAATCCGCCGTCCGCCAGCTGCCAGCCGTACTTGGCATCCAGCGTCAGCGTTTCGCCATCCGTGATGTTGTCCTTCACGGGGGCCAGGTCCGTGACGTTGGCCCCCCAGGAGACATTGCTTTCGAAACCGGGCGAGTCGTCCAGCACCAGGTTGATCACGCCGGCGATCGCGTCGGAGCCGTACAGTGCGCCGGCACCGTCCCGCAGCACCTCAATGCGGCTGATCGCGTTCAGCGGGATGTTGTTGAAGTCCACCGCGGACGTGCCGCGGCCGATCTTCGTCTCGGTGTTGACGATGGCAGACGTGTGGCGCCGCACGCCATTCACCAACACCAGCATCTGGTCCGGGCTCATGCCCCGCAGCTGCCCGGCGCGGACCAGGTCGGAGCTGCCGGAATTCGACTGGCGGGGAAAGTTGAAGGACGGCGCCAGCACCGACAGGGCTTGGCCCAGTTCGCCTCCGACAGCGCCCGTGGCGCGCAGCTCGGCGCTGCCCAGCACGTCGACCGGCACGGGCGTGTCCAGCGCCGTGCGCTCGCCCACCCGGGAACCGATCACCATGATGTTCTCGAGATCCTGGGTCGTCAGTGCGGCCTGGGTCTGTTTCTGGGCCTGAGTCTGAGTCTGGGCGGCGGCGTAGCCAGGCCCAAGCAGGGCAATGACGATTGCAGCGACGAGAACGAAGCGGCGACTGTGCACAGGGGATCTCCAGTAACAGTTTCAGCGTGTCGGCGCCCGACGGGCGTTCTTCTGACTGAGACAGTAGTATCAGACGCTGTGAAGCTCAAGCGTATTTCTGCGGGGCAAGGCCATCCGGCGGCCGGCCTGCTGACAGCCCGCGCCGCGGCATCGGTGGCCGTCGGCATGGTGGTCGGCGCCGGGCTCTTCAAATCCCCGGCCCTCGTGGCCGCGAACGTCGGCTCGGATGGCGCCCTCTTCGCGGCCTGGCTGCTGGGCGGCCTGCTCGCTCTGCTGGGCGCCACCTGTTACGCGGAGCTGGCCGCCGCATTCCCGAGCCAGGGTGGCGACTATCGCTTCCTGACCCTGGCCTACGGGCGGCGGGTGGGCTTCC
>JBBQJK010000273.1:0-4190 GCA_038325835.1 Gammaproteobacteria bacterium | reverse complement strand
GGGCTGATGGGCCCTGATGCCCCCTTCGGATTTATCGTCCGGACCGCTGCCGAGGGCGTGGGCGAAGAGCCGCTGCGGGTGGACGTGGATTTCCTGCGCCGCCTGTGGGAAGTGGTGGCGGCCCGGGCAGAGCGCGCGCCTGTACCGTCGCTGGTTCACCAGGATCTGCCCCTCGCGATACGCGTATTGCGCGATCTCGTGGATACCGCTACGCAGTCGGTCAGGATTGATGACGAAAGAGCCTGTGGCCAGCTGCGGGAGTTCGCTGGCAGCGTGATGCCGCACCTGGCCGGGCGCATCGAGTTTTACGCCGGGCCCCGGCCGATCTTCGACCTCTATGGCATCGAGGACGAGATCCAGAAGGCCCTGGTGCCAAAGGTGGAGCTCAAGTCGGGTGGCTACCTGGTCATTGACCAGACGGAGGCGCTCACCAGTATTGACGTCAATACTGGCGGATACGTTGGCCACCGCAACCTGGAGGACACCATTTTCCGGACCAATCTTGAAGCTGCCGTGGCCATCGCCCGGCAGCTCCGCCTGCGCAACCTTGGCGGGATCATCGTCATCGATTTCATCGACATGCTCGAGGAGGCCCACCGGCGGCAGGTACTGGCGGCGCTGACGACAGCGCTGCATTGCGACCACGCCCGGCCGCAGATCGCCGAGGGTTCTGCGCTCGGCCTCGTGCAGCTGACCCGGAAGAGAACCCGGGAAAGCCTGGAACACCTGTTGTGTGAGCCGTGTCCAACCTGTCACGGCCGCGGCCACGTCAAAACTCCCCAGACGGTCTGCTACGAAATTTTCCGTGAGATCCTTCGGCAGCATGGTCAGTTCAGTTTCAAGGGGTTAGTCATTCTGGCGCACCAGGAAGTCATCGAGTTATTGCTGGACGAAGAGTCGTCCAGCATGGCGGAACTCGAGGAAGTGACCAGCAAGCCTATCCGGCTGCAGACGGAGAGTCTGTATGCCCAGGATCAATTCGACGTCGTTCTGGTCTAGGCGAGCGGCGCTATGCATCAGGGCGGAGTCTTAAGGCGGAGTCTCGGCTGGCTGGCGGTTTCTGCTGCGGCTATGGTCATCATTCTGGCCATTGTTGTCGGTATCGCCCGGCTGCTGCTGCCCCTCGCACCGGACTACCAGGATGAAATTCGGCGGTTTGCGAGCGACGCCACCGGCTTCGATGTGCGCTTTGAGCGCCTGTCAGCCAGCTGGCCCCTTCAGGGGCCGGAAGTCCGCTTTTCCGCGGTGCGGATCTTCACCCTTGTTGACCAGCGGCCGGTGTTCGATGCCCGCGAGCTCAGCGTGGGCGTGAATCTGTGGCGCCTTCTGGTCGAGCGCCGCCTGCGCCCTGGGCGCGTTGCCATCAGTGGCGCCAGTTTCAAGGCAGAGCGTCAAACCGCCGGTCAATGGCTGATCAACGGGGTGCCCCTGGAGGAGCTGTTGAGGCGCCCAACGGACGAGCCACTGCCGCGCCTTGATCTGCAACTTCAGAACATCGACGTGTTGCTGCTGGATTCCTCGCGACTGGAGCCTCGCGTCGCACTGAACATCGATCAGCTCTCGTTGGGCCTGGCACCCGACCTGATCAGCTTCGCTGGCGAGTTCGACGGGCGGGATGGGCTGGGATCAGGCATTGAAGTCAGTGGCACCGTGCCACCAGCGATACTGCTGGCGCAGGCGGCGACAGCTGCGCAGGCCGCTCCGGCAGCGAGCGTCTGGGACGTGCGCGCCAGGGGATCCGATCTTGACGTGGCCCGCCTGCTCCGGGTCCTCGCCAATGAACCGCTGCCGCTGCTGGCCGGACGTGGGGACGTGGACCTTGAGGCAAGCTTTTCCAGACTGACACCCGGCGCCCTTGCGGTAGATCTCGATATGGGGCCGACGGTCTGGCAGGGGGTTTCCGCCGACGACAACACTTACCAGCGACTTGCACTGCGGGCGGACTGGAAGTCGACGGCGACCGGCTGGGAAGCGACCCTCGGGCGGCTCGCCGTAGAGAGGGGCGGCAAGACGTCTCCCGTCAGCAGTGGCTCGGTGCGCTATACCCAGCCAGCAGAGGGCCGCAGCTCCCTGAGCGCTGCGGCCGACAACATCAGACTGCAGGACCTCTGGCCGCTGCTCTGGTCCGTGGCCAGCACGGGCCTGCGCCGTGATTTGCTGCCCGAACGACTGCAGGGCGAGGTGCGGGACTTCAACCTCACCGCGTCCTTTCCAGAAGGCCAGGTACCAACCTGGACAGCTGCGGCCACAGTCGAGGATTTGGGCCTGGTCATGCCGGCACCGCGCTGGGCCGTCACCGGCGTCACGGGCACCATCCAGGCCGACCAGACCGGCGGTCGCATCAACCTGAACTCGGCTGCGGGCCTGGTGCGGTTTCCGGAGCTGTTCCGGGCCGATATCCGCACCAATGCGGCGACGGGAGAGCTGAGCTGGAAGCGCTCGGAGCGTGGCCTGGAAGTGCTCGGGGACGACCTGCTCATCACCACCCCAGATGGCGAGATCCAGTCTCGCCTGCGGGTCCTGTTTCCAGCGGCAGGCCCCATCTTCATCGATCTTGCTTCCCGTTTTGCGGCGTCATCGGCCCCCGCCGCACTGAACTACGTGCCACTGGAGAGGATGAGACCCAACGTGGTGGAGTGGCTGGACCGGGCCTTCGTTGCGGGCTCCGTGCCCGGGGGCGAGCTTTTGTGGCAAGGCCCACTGAAGGGTTTTCCCTACGAAGCCGGGGACGGGCGCTTTCGGCTTGAATTCAAGATTGCCGACGCGGTAATTGACTACGCTCCGGACTGGCCCCGACTGGAGAACGCCTCCGGGACCGTGATCATCGATCGCGTCAGCCTTAGCTCGGTGGAAAACCGGGGGTCGATCGGCGGTATTCCCTTTGATGATGCCGAGATTCGTGTGGCTAACCTCCTGCACGATGCAGAGCTGGATGTCGCCGCAACAGATCAGGTTCAGCTGGGCCAGATTCTCGGCTTTCTTCGCCAGACGCCGCTTGCGGAATTACTGGGTCCGACCCTGGAAAGTGTTACCGGCAGCGGCGATGTGACGACGACCATCGATCTGCGCTTGCCCATCGCCCGCCCCGTGGACTATCGCCTGCTCGGCACCTTCGGCCTGGAGGGTGCAAGCCTCGGGCTCAGGGGCGTGGATTTCGGGCTCACCGCCATTGAGGGTACCGTGCGCCTGAACACGGATCGGCTGGCAGCCGACGAGCTGGCTGCGAAGTTCCTCGATGAACCCGTCAGCATCGGACTCCGGGCGGCCCGGCCCGACGAAGCAGAGCTGAGCCAGGTGGCTGAAGTGCAGGGCGAGACGCCTACGGGCAAGCTGGCCGCCGCCTTCTCGTTACCCTATGCGGAGCGACTGGGGGGCAGCGTGGCCTGGAATGCCACCGTACAAGTGCCGGCCCGGCGCGCCAAACGTCCCTTGAGTATCCAGATTGCCTCGAACCTGGACCAGCTCAGCAGCACACTCGCCGAGCCCATGACCAAGCAGGCCGGCACTCCGGACCCGCTGCGCATGGAGGTGAGCCTGCCTGAACGGGGCAAGCTCCAGGTGAGCGGCAGTATCGAGCGGGGCGTCAGCTGGGCCCTCCAGTTTCTGTCTGATCCCCGGGCGCCTCCGGGCGTCGGTAAAGCGGCGGAACGGACGGACTCTCCGGTCACCGCGCGCCGCGCCAAGGGAGGCTGGCGTCTCGAGCGGGGATCTGTGCTCAACGGTACGGTCCTGGCCAGTCTCCCTGCAGATCCGGGCCTTGAGATTGGCGGCAAATTCTCCAGCCTGCGCTTCGAGGACTGGTTTCCAGGGCGGAGCACCCGCGGAAACACCGCTGACACAGCGCCCGATCTGCTGCGCCAGATTGTCGTCGACGCGGACGCTTTCGCCGTCCTTGGTCGCGTGTTCCGCGACGTGAAGCTTGATGCCCGGCGCATGTCCGGTGAGTGGCGAATAGCGGTACTCGGCCCTTCTGCCGCCGGCACGGTGACTGTTCCTGTCCGCCAGTCCGATGACGCGCCTCTCCTTCTCGACATGCAGCGCCTGTGGCTTCTCGAGGCGGATCCTGCGGTTGGCGATGGTGTGGCAGATCCCCGCAACCTGCCCCCCGTGCGGGCCTCCATCGCGGACTTCGCTCTGAAGGAGATGCGCTTCGGCAAACTGACAGCAGAGCTTGCTCAGCGGGGCGATGG
>JBBQJK010000272.1:0-4195 GCA_038325835.1 Gammaproteobacteria bacterium | reverse complement strand
AGATTGACCGCCCTGCCTTCGATCTCCAGCTCCAGGGCAAAGACCTTGGGCATTTCTCGGGGTGCGAAGACATCGGCGCTGATGCGCTCCCACTTGTCGTCTTTGGGGTCGAAGAGGTCGCCACGATCGAGCACCGAGAACTCGTAGCGACCTGGATACAGTCGCAGGCCCAGTTCCCGGGACTGGAAGGAGGCATCTTCAAGGGCCAGAGCGAGCAGTGTTTCCAGCCGTTCGGCTTCGCGCCGCAGTTCCCGGTCGGTTCCGCCAGCCACGCCGACTGACAGGGTAAACATGGCAGCCATGATGCCAATAATGAACACCACGACGAGCATCTCGAGGAGAGTAAACCCCCCGGCCCTGGACCCGGGGCTAGTTGGCGTCCCAGTTCCCGACATCGGCATCCGGGCCTTCTCCTCCCGGCTGGCCATCCCTGCCCAGGGAGTAGATGTCGAGCGCGCCCTGCTTGCCGGGATTTTCATAGAGGTAGGGCCGGTCCCAGGGATCCTTTGGCATCCGGTCCAGATAGCCGCCCTCGGGCCACTTCTGCGCCGAGTCCTGGGGCGGCGTCACGAGAGCGTCCAGGCCTTCCTGGCCGGTGGGGTAGCGAAACCGGTCGAGCCGATAGAGCTTGAGGGCGCTTTCTATCGCCCGAATGTCCTGCTTAACTTTCGCGCCCTGGGCGTCATCAATGCGGTTGATGACGTTCGGTGCGATCAGCGCGGCGAGAATGCCGATAATCACGATAACGACCATGATTTCGATAAGCGTAAAGCCGCGTCCGGCCCGGAACGACGTGTTCTCGAACTTCATGAATTGACCCTGCGATTCTGCGATGATCCGCCGCAACCCAAAGCGGCAGGTGAGCCCACGGGATTATCTGCCTCCCGCCAGAGCCTGTCAGCAAGTTTCAGCCAGATTTGACCAAGTGGCCCTAAGCGCCCGACAAATAACGTTTTCGCCCCATCTCCCGTCGTCGTCTCTGGTATGGGCAACGGGCTTTGCTGTGATGCTCGTCGCACTCCAGTTCCTGCCGGCCGAGTGGCACAGGCAACTCTGGTACGACCGGGCTGCCATCGGTACCGTCGAGTACTGGCGCTTGCTGACAGGAAATCTGGTCCATTTGGGCTGGATGCATCTGGCGCTCAACGTGGCTGCGCTGCTGATTGGGATCTGGGTGTTTTACCCGGCCCGCAGCCCCATTGCCTGGGCTGTCGCGCAGACCGTGTGCTCGGTGGTCAGCAGTGTCGGGTTGTACCTCTTCAGCCCCCAGGTCAGCTGGTGCGTCGGAATGTCGGGCGCCCTGCATGGCCTCCTGATGATCGGTGCAATTGACTGGATACGACAGGGCGATCGGATGGGCTGGGTAATGCTGGCGCTCTGGTCCGGCAAACTGGCTTGGGAGCAATGGCAGGGTGCATTGCCTTTCTCTACGGAAACTGTCGGCTCGGCAGTCGTTACGGATGCCCACCTCTGGGGCGCTGTCGGCGGGTTAATCTATGTTGCCTGCGAGCAGTTGTACCGGCGTCGCGTCCTTAACGGACGTCGCCCTCTGAGCGAGCGGAGAGACTGAATGCCAACCTCAAACCAACCACAAATCCTGACCGGTGAAACGGCTCTGGTCACCGGAGCATCACGCGGCATAGGTGCCGCCATCGCTGCTGCGCTGGGTCGCGCCGGTGCGATCGTTCTGGGTACCGCCACCACGGACTCGGGTGCCGCCGCCATCACCGAGCGGCTGAAGCTGCTGGGGATTGCCGGGCGCGGCCTCGTTCTGGATGCCTCGTCCTCTGCTTCCGTAGCGTCGCTGGAGAAGGACATTGCGAGCCAGGAGGGACAGATATCGATCCTCGTCAACAATGCGGGCATCACTCGCGACAACCTGCTTTTGCGCATGAAGGACGAAGAGTGGGATGCTGTGCTGGCAACAAACCTGACCTCGGTTTTTCGCCTGAGCAAAGTTTTTGTGCGCGGAATGCTGAAGCAGCGTCGTGGCCGTATCATCAGTATTTCTTCAGTCGTCGGGGCGATGGGCAACCCGGGCCAGGCCAACTACGCCGCTGCGAAGGCAGGTATCGTCGGCTTCTCGAGGTCTCTGGCCCGCGAGGTCGGTAGTCGCGGCGTTACCGTGAATGTGATCGCGCCCGGTTTCATCCAGACTGACATGACTAACGCCCTGTCAGAGGATCAGCGGGAGAAACTGGCCACGCAGATCCCCCTGCAGCGTCTCGGTACGGTCGATGATGTGGCTGGTGCAGTCTTGTTCCTGGCGTCCAGCGCGGGCGCCTACGTGACCGGAGAGACGCTGCATGTCAATGGTGGCCTGCATATGGCCTGAATAAGGGCACTTTCTTGCAGTGCTAGATTGGCTGCAGGGCTTAACCTAGAATACCCGCCGGTTGGGGTTGCGATCTGCTCAGAAGCTGCAGGTTCGTCCACCCGTATGCGTAGTCGGTCTCACGAAGAGGACATAGCACAGATGAGCAGTATTGAGGCACAGGTCAAGAGCATCGTCGCGGAGCAGCTGGGCGTTAAGGAAGACGAAGTCACCAATCAGGCGTCTTTCGTTGATGACCTCGGGGCTGATTCCCTCGACACGGTCGAGCTGGTAATGGCGCTTGAAGAGGAGTTTGAGACCGAGATTCCCGACGAGGACGCGGAGAAAATTAAGACCGTTCAGCAGGCCATCGACTACATCACCCAACGGGCTGCCGCTGCCTGATCACGCCTCAATGCCTGGGGCTTGAGGGCCCAGGTCCTTGTCAAGCCCCCCGGATCCCGTGATTGACAGCCAGCCTGGTTCCTGTCCAGGCACGTTCGAGAGGTAGCCACGGATGCCAAACAGACGCGTCGTGGTCACCGGTATGGGCATTATCTCACCGGTGGGTAACGATCTGGAGTCGGCTTGGCGCCAAGTCGTCGCTGGCGAAAGCGGTATTGCGCCCATTACCGATTTTGATGTGAGTCAGTTTTCCACACGCTTTGGCGGCAGCATTCGCAACTTTGATGCCAGCCAGTATGTCCCCGCCAAGGATCTCAAGAAGATGGATCCCTTTATCCACTTCGGCATCGCCGCAGCGACCCAGGCGGTGGAGCATTCAGGCCTGAGGGACAGCGGCTATTCCCTCGACCGGATAGGGGTGGCCATCGGCTCCGGCATCGGTGGTATTGGCACGATCGAAGCAAACCACGCGCGGCTGCAGGAGGGCGGTCCCCGCAAGTTGTCCCCATTCTTCGTGCCAGCCAGCATCATCAACATGATCTCTGGCCACGTATCCATTCAGTACGGCTATCGCGGCCCGAACATTGCGCTGGTCAGTGCGTGCTCCACCGCCACTCACAGCATCGGGATGGCCGCTCGTCTCATCAGCCACGGCGATGCGGACGTCATGCTGGCCGGGGGCGCAGAACACGGCATCACGCCCATGGGACTTGGCGGGTTTTGCGCAGCCCGGGCCTTGTCCCAGCGCAACGACGATCCCGCCGGGGCCAGCCGGCCGTGGGACAAAGAGCGCGATGGCTTTGTCCTGAGTGACGGTGCCGCCTGCCTCGTCCTGGAAGAGTACGAGGCTGCGCGCAAGCGCGGCGCCGAGATCTTTGCCGAAGTTGTCGGCTTTGGCATGAGTGCGGACGCTTACCACATGACCGCGCCGCCGGAGAACGGGGAGGGTGCCCAGGCCTGCATGCTCGCGGCACTCAAGGATGCCGGGCTCAACGCGGACCAGATCAGCTACATCAATGCCCACGGCACTTCAACGCCGCTCGGTGATGTGGCAGAAACGCGCGCCATCAAGGGCGTTTTCGGGAGTCACGCCGCCAGGCTTGCGGTGAGTTCCACCAAGTCCACGACAGGCCACCTGCTTGGTGCTGCCGGAGCGGTGGAGGCGGTGTTCAGCATATTGGCGATCCGCGACCAGGTCGCACCACCGACCATCAACCTGAACACGGCTGACCCGGACTGCGATCTGGATTACGTGCCGAACACCGCTCGCGCCATGCCCATCGAGAGTGTACTCAGCAACTCGTTTGGTTTCGGAGGCACGAACGGCAGCCTGATTTTCCGCCGGGTCTGAGGTCGGACCAATGGCCCGGGATGCGGCCATGGTAGTGTGCCCTGTTGTACTGCGGGGCGAATGTGACCTGCTGGCGCTCCACGCCGGCAATCCCGAGCGTTACCCGTACCTTCTCGAGAGTGGCG
>JBBQJK010000271.1:0-4211 GCA_038325835.1 Gammaproteobacteria bacterium | reverse complement strand
AAGCCGGGCCATGAGCTGGCCGTCACCCAGTTTTACCAGGACCTGGAGCCGCTGCTGCGGGAGGCAACCGGCTACCGGGGCCGAAAGATGCTGCGCGCCCGTCCCGGGGCGATGGAGGCGGAAGTCCGCCGCGTGACGCCGCCGGAAGAACTGAAGGGTCACGGCCATGAAGACGGGCCCGCCGGCGTCCAGTTCGTCCTCGTGGAGCAATGGGACAGCGTGGCGGAGCGCATTGCGTTTTCCCGGGGTGCTTCCGGCGCCCGGAGCAAGGACCTGTTTCCCCACCTCCTGCCCCAGCACTCCCATGAGTTCTACGAAGACGTGACGCCGCAGCCCTGACACGTCAGACCTGATACGTCAGCCCTGACAAGTCAGACCTGAGGCGCCGTGGTCATTCAGCGCGGGAGCCTGCTGCTCGCCGGGTTGCTCGCGGCCGGACGCTGTGCTGCCCTGGCCAGCGGCGCACCGCCGACCGACGCCGGGTTTGCCGCCACCTCACCCTGGGCGGTGGTGCTCTTCCGGCCTGAGGACCCCGGCATCTGCACGGGCAGCCTGATCGCGCCGCGGTACGTGCTGACCGCCGCCCACTGCGCCGGCCCGGGACTCAGCGTCCTCTTCGGCAACCGGTCCCGGGAGTTGGCCCGTCGGGTTGTCGTGCGCGAGGTGATCCGGCACCCGAAGTACACCAGTCAGCCCAATGCTTACGATCTGGCTCTGCTGCGCCTCGCCCGGCCGTTGCGGGTGCGACCAGTGCCGATTGCCAGCCGGGCAGAATCCTGGGATCTGGTGCGTCCGGACGGCGCGGCAACCATCCTAGGCTGGGGTGCCACGGCGGCGGGAGTGCAATGGCCCGACGTGCTGCTTCAGGCCACGATCCACTTCACGGCACTGGGGATCGTTGGGACCCACATCTATCTGGACTCGCCCGAAGGGGGTCCCTGTGGCGGCGACAGCGGCGGACCCCTGCTCGTGACTGGTTATGACGGACAGCCCGTCCTGGTGGGGGTCGCCAGCGTCACAGTCGGTAACCTGTGCGCCGCCGGGGGCGGCATTGCGGGCTATACGGATGTCTCGGTCCTGCTGGATTTCATCCGGGACCACGTCCCGGACCTGCCAGAACGCCTGCCGCCACTCGATTTCGGTCAGCCCCGTTACCGAGGCGGCGAATCCCAACCGCTCCCGCCGCCGAAATGGCAGTGACTGATAAAAGGACGGGCCCCGCCATTCGGGCACAATGACCTCCATGGAGTCACCAATCCCCTCCGCTCCCGGGCAGCTGATCAGCGACCTGCTGGCAGCGGCTGAGGACCTCGACGTGGCGGCCTGCGAACGCCTGTGTGTGCTCGCCGTGGCCGATCTCGACCCACTGGTGCTCGTCTGCGATGTGGTTTCGCCAGTGCTGCGCGAGGCGGGCAATCGCTGGCATCGGGGCGAATGGTCGGTCATTCAGGAACGCATCCTGTCGGGCGTGGTGAAACGCCAGCTGTCGTCGGCGCTGGATCGCCATCTGGCCAAGGCCGACGGGCCCAGCGTGGTGTTCGCGACCTTGAGTGGCGAGCGTCACGAGCTCGGTGGCCTGATGGGTGCGGTGGTGGCCGCCAGCCGCGGGTTCCGGTGCATCTATCTGGGGCCCGATCTCCCGGCCACCGAGATTGGCAGCTTCTGTGTGCGCCGGCCGGCCGATGTCCTCGCCATCAGCGTCGTGACGCAGCCGGATGTCAACGATGCTTCAGGACAGTTGCACACGCTGCGGCAGATCGTCCCCGACCCGACGGAGATCTGGGTAGCCGGCCAGGCTGCTACGCTGCTGTCCCGCGACCCGCTGCCGCCCGGGGTGGTCGCAGTTGCCGACCTCACTGGATTTCTGGCGAAGCTGGCCGGACTGAGACAAAGGACGCCATGAAAATTTCCCGAACCCGGATCGTGTGGCTGCTCGCGATCGTCGCCATCATTGGGCTGGTCTGGCAGATCCGTCGCCCGGGCCCTGCGGTGGTCACGGAGCCGGTGCGCCGGGACATCGTCGAGCTCGTGGTGGCCAGCGGCAAGCTCCAGGCCGTCCGGGAAACCCAGGTCGGCGCGGAGTCCGCGGGCATCGTCGAGAGTCTCGCCGTGAACGAGGGCGCTGTCGTACGCCAGGGCGACCTGCTGGGCCGGCTCACGGCAGGGGATACAGCGCCCCGCCTCGCTTCCGCCCGGGCTGCTCTGGACGTGGCAGGAAAGAACGTGCGGGCCGAACAGGCTGCTCTCGACAAGGCGCGGCAGGAACTGGCCCGCTTCCAGCTGCTGGCGGAGCGCAAGCAGGTCTCCACCGCTGAACTCGAGCGGGCCGAGGCGGATGCCCGGGTGCAGGCGGCGCGGACCGAGGCGGCCCGGGCCCGGGGTCGGGAGGCCGCTGCCGAAGTCGACCGGGTCGGCCCGGAGTTTGGCCGCCGTGAGGTCCGCGCGCCGTTCAACGGGGTCATCACCGATCGTCTGGTGGAGCCGGGCACGCCCGTCGCGGCGGCCCAGGGCTGGTTCCGGATTTCCGAGATGGCGGCGACCGAGATCGAGGTGGAGACGGATGAGAACAACCTGGGCAAGCTCAAGGTGGGTCAGCCGGTAATCGCTTTCGTGCCGGCGTATCCGGACCGGCCTTTTCGCGGCACGCTGACCCAGGTGGGGCCCTTCGTGGACAGCGAGCGGGGCGTGGTGCGCCTCAAGATCACGCCCCAGGAGTTGCCCGACTTCGTCCTGCCGAACATGACGGTGGATGTCAGCATCGAAGTGCAGCGGGCCAATCAGGCGCTGGCGTTGCCGGTGAGCGCGGTGGCGCTCCAGGCCAATCCCCCGTTTGTGCTGGCCGTCGGCGAGGGGGGCGTGCTGGAGCGCCGGCCGGTGAAGGTCATCGGCCGCAACCCCGACTGGGTGGCCGTAGCGGAGATCCCGGAGGGGACGGCGGTGGTGCGGCAGCTGATGGGCATGTCTCCGGGCCGGAAGATCCGGCCAGTCACTGAGCCGCCGGCCGCAGAGGGCGGCGGACCGCCCAAGAGTGTGGCCACCCGCTGATGTTGTCCTACTTCATCCGCTCCGTCGCCTTCCGGCACCTGCGCTACAGCGTGGGCCAGTCATTGCTGACGATCGGCGTCGTCGGGATCAGCGTGCTGCTGATCATTTACCTCCGGACGATCATTGGCGGCACCCAGAACCGTATTACGCAGAACACGACCGGCGCGATCCCCCACATCACCGTGGAGCCGCCGGAGCGGACCCCGGTCGGGGCGTGGCAGCTGACTAACCTGGGCATCGATCCCGACACGCTCTACGTGGGGGAGGTCGTGAATCTCCCGAAGGCCCGGGAAGTGATCGAGGACTGGCGCCTGTGGCTGCCGTCCCTCGATGCGGTGGACCCGGGAGTCGCGACGGTGTCGCCGGTCGTCACTGGCCAGGCTTTCATGAATCGGGGCTCCCGGCGCCAGTCTGTCCGGGTCACCGGCGTGCTGCCGGAACGCCACAACGGCATTGTCGAGATCGAGAAGAACCTGGACGCCGGCCGTTTCATCGGCATGGTGTCCGGCGACGTGGTGCTGGGCCAGAAGCTGGCCAGGGACTTCGGCCTGAAGCTCCGGGACAAGGTCCGGCTCGTGGGTCCCGAGGGGCTCACGCTGAACTTCTCGGTGGCCGGCATCTACACCACGGGTTTCGGCCAAGTGGACGATGGCCAGGTGTTCGTGACCCTGCGGGATGGGCAGTCCCTGCTGGAGCTGGGCGGTTCGATCAGCTCCTTCGGGCTGAAGCTGACTGACCTTTACGATGCCGAGAACGTGGCCCGGCGGATGGCACCCTCGCTGCCCTTCAAGGTGCAGTCCTGGGTCGTGCAGAACCCCAACCTGTTTCGCACCCTGGATGCCCAGGGTCAGACCCGGGATCTCATTCTCATCATGACCACCATTGCCTCCGGCTTTGGTATCGGCAGCATTCTCGTCATGGTGGTGACGAGCAAGTACCGGGAGATCGGGATCCTGAAGGCCATGGGGGCAACCCCGGGGGAGATCCAGAGCATCTTCGTGCTCGAGGGTCTGCTGCTGGCCTTCGTCGGCTGCCTGGTCGGTGTTCCTCTTGGCGTGCTGCTGCTCAAGGGCCTTGCCGCTATCCGCTCGGTCGGTCCCGACGGTCGCGTCGATGCGCCGTTCCTGATCGCGATCGATCCGATGCTGCTGCTCGGTGCCTCCCTC
>JBBQJK010000270.1:0-4216 GCA_038325835.1 Gammaproteobacteria bacterium | reverse complement strand
CCCATTCCGCCGTAATTAGGCATGTCCCCATTACAGGTGCTTTTTCAGGCTGGCGACACAGCGGGCGGCGGTCTTGCCGTCCCAGCGCTCCGGGCGCCGGCCGTGGGGCCAGTCGCCTCGCAGCGCCTTGCCCGCCTCCGCCACCAGATTCGCCGGGGTCACGAGCCGGTTGGTGCCCTCCGTCACCGTAATCGGCCGCTCGGTGTTGGGCCGGAGCGTGAGGCAGGGAATGTCGAGATAGGTGGTCTCTTCCTGGATGCCCCCGGAGTCGGTGATGCACAGGGCTGAGTGGCTGACCAGGTTCATGAACTGGACGTAGCCCACCGGCTCGCACAGGCGCATGCCGGGGGCGGTCTCGAGGGCGCCCAGCAGCCCGAACTCCCGGAGATTCTTCCGCGTGCGGGGGTGCACGGGAAAAACGAGGGGCAGGTCGGCGGCCACGCGCGCGAGGGCGGCCACCAGCAAGGCGAGCGCGGCGGGGTCGTCCACGTTCGAGGGCCGGTGCAGCGTCACCACACCGTAACCTTTGGCCGCAAGGCCCAGCGTCCGGAACGTACCGTCCGCCTCGATGTGCGTGCGCTGCAGTTCGTAGGAGTCGAGCATGATATTGCCCACCCGCTCGATGCGCGCCGCCGGGATGCCTTCGTGGCGCAGGTTCTCGTCGCCGTCCGGTGACGGCGTCCACAGCAGGTCGGCGAGCACGTCGGTGACCAGCCGGTTGATCTCCTCGGGCATGGTCCGGTCGAAGCTGCGCAGGCCCGCTTCCAGATGCACGGTGCGCAGCCCGAGCTTGGCGCACACCAGCGTCACCGCCACGGTGGAGTTCACGTCGCCCACGACCACGGTAAAGGCCGGCCGTTCCGCGCTCGCGACAGGTTCGTAGGCCAGCATCACCCGGGCGGTCTGCTCCGCGTGGCTGCCGCTGCCGACCCCGAGGTGGTGATGGGGTTCAGGCAGCCCGAGATCGCGGAAGAACGCGTCAGACATGTTCGCATCGTAGTGCTGGCCGGTGTGGATCAGCCGGGCCTCGAAGGTGCCATCGGCCACGAGCGCGTGCCACAGCGGCGCCACCTTCATGAAGTTGGGGCGGGCGGCCGCGATGAGGTGGAGGATGGGACGGGACATGGTGCTCATTCCGTGCCAGGTTGAGTGACGTCGCGCTGCACTTCAGGACGCGCATCGAGCCGGGCGAGGTCCTCGGCAGTGGCCTCCCGGAGCAGGGCGCTGGCCCCGGGCAGATGAAAGGCCAGTTTCGGATCTGCCGCGCGCATGAAGCTCTCGAGCCGGGCATCACCCTCCGGCATCGCCGACGGGTCGCCGACGTAGGTGGACAGCCGGACCAGCGCGCCGTCCGTCCGGCTGGTCGTCAGGCCATCCCAGAAGATGAACCACTTGACGAGGTACTCGTTGGTGACGATGCGGCCCCGCTGGGCGAACCAGTAGTAGACCAGCTGGCGCTGGTCGCCAAGGGCAATCTCCACGCGATTCACGCGCAGCGCACCGCCGTCGGGCAGAATGTTTGGCACGTCCCGCTGGGAGAAGTTATCGATGCGCCAGCCGCCGCCGGGCAGGCACGCCTGGGGTGAATGGACGGAAGCCCCCTTCGCCTGGGAGTCGTAGTAGGCCACCCACATCTCCACCGGGGCCGGGTCCGTTGGGCGCAGATACTTGCCCATGAGGTAATCGGTAACCCGCAGCTGATCGAGGTACACCTGGTCGATCGTCGACTCCCGGCCGTCGAACTCGCCAACCCGCATCGGGAAGGTGGCCAGGGACGAGCGCTCCGGCAGCATGATGGGCGGGCGGCTGACAGTCAGGCTCACGGTTGCCGCGACGACCACCACGGCGATCCCGGCGAGCATGGTCCGGTTGGGCCGGAGACTGCTGATGAGCTGGGTCAGGTCCCCCACGGCCGGAATGTCCAGACCGAAGATCTCGAGGAAGGGCCGGCGCTCCATCCGGGCAAAGATCCAGATCATCGTGAACAGCACACCGATGCAGGCCATGAAGATGACCCAACCCTCGAAGTCGTGGAGGAAGCCTTCCGCCTGCTCGATGCCGAAGTAGTTGACCAGGATGCCGATCACGCCGATGCGGAAGCTGTTCATGAGAATGGTGATGGGCACCGTCGCGACGAGCAGCAGCCCGCGCTGCCACCAGCGGCCGCGGAACAGGACCGCGCAGAGAAAGCCGAAACTGAGCAGCGGGAACAGGTAGCGCATGCCGCTGCAGGCCTCTGCCACCTGGAGTTGGTAGGCGCCGAGGTCGATCACATTGCCTTCGAGGAACACGGACAGTCCCGCGGCCCGGATGACCGCCACGCCGATCTCCGACGACAGCAGCTGCAGGCTGGCCGTGAGCTTCTGGGTGAGGAAATCCGGCAGCGGCACCATGAAGAGGAGGTACACCAGCGGGACCCACATGAGGCGCAGGCCCGTGGCGCCACCGCCCGCGTAAAACAGGGCCCAGATCCCCAGGACGAAGCCGTACTGGGTCAGCACAAAGATGGCGCTCCGGTCCCCGACGAACAGGAGCCCGAGGCTGACGAACAGCAGGCCAACCCCCAGCCAGGAACCGGACAGCTCGGCGGCGGAAATCTCCCGGGCCCGGAGCCAGAGCAGGTAAACCGCCACGAAGGGGATCATGAAGCCGTGGTTGTACTCGGGCTCGTTCCACATGGAATACATGTTGTCGAGGCCATCCTGGAACAGCAGGCCGAGGGCCCCGGCGGCCAGGACCACGAGGGCCACTAGCGTCAGCAAATTTTTCCTGGTGTCGTTCATGTCATCCCTGTTGCTCATGCTTTGGTGTATTGGCTGTCGTGCACGGCCGTCGGCTCAGGTCGCCCCGTCAGCCAGACGGAGCTGCCGGAGTGTGGCCCGGGCCTCGCCCGCACCGGGAAACTGCCCGGCCCGCTTCAGCGCCTTCTCCAGTTCCTGCCGGGCACCGATGGCGTTCTGCGCCGCGAGGTAGGCCATCCCGAGGTGATAGCGGACCACGGCATTGTCGCCACCCACCGCGAGGGCCAGTTCCAGGTACTTCACGGCCTTGCCGGCGTCACCGGCGCGGTAGTGCGCCCAGCCGAGGGTGTCGAGAAACTGGGGGTTGCGGCTGTCGGCGAAGGGCCGGGTCAGTTCGAGGGCGCGCTGGTGACTCGTGGCATCACTGCGCCGGTCGAGCAGCAGCGCCGCGAGGTTGTTGGCGGCCAGATTCCTGCCGGCCAGACTCCTGTCGGCCAGATTCCTGTCGGCCAGACTCCGGTCGATCTGCGCCGCGCCGCCGCCGCTGTCCAGGACAGCCTCGTAGGCGGCAATCGCCTGACGGAACAGTTGCTCCGCTTCCTCGACACGTTCGTTGAGGACCGTGTCGCTGCCGGCTGCGGGCACCAGCAGGACATCGGCCAGCGCCACCTGGGCTGCCGTGTCCGCCGGCGTGATTTTCAGGACCTGCCGGTAGGCCTCCTCCGCCAGGGCCATCTCACCGGCCCGCACATGCGCCTGGGCGAGCAGGCCGAGCGCCAGGGGATTCTCCGGCGCCTTGCGCAGCGACCCGCGGAGATCCGCCACGGCATCCTCGAGTTTGGCCTCCGCCAGGTTCAGCTGCCCGCGACCCACCAGCGCGGCGGCGTCGTCCGGCGCATCCTCCAGGAGGCTGTCAAAGAGCGCCCGGGCCTTTACCGGGTCACCCCCCTTGACCGTCAGGACCGCCATCCGGCCCCGGGCGGCCAGTCCGTCCGGCGACGTCGGCGCCCGCTCCGCGACGCCGTCGTACTGGGCGAGGGCGTCCGCATCCCGGTTGGTGCCTTCATAAAACGTCCCCAGCAGCACGGCCAGGCGTTCGTCATCGGGAGTCGCGGCGATGAACTTCTTCAGCGTGGCTTCCGCCAGATCGGGCCGGTTGCGCGTCCGCGACTGAAACTGGGCGTAAGCGAATTTGAGATCCACGTCGTCGGGACTCGCCGCCACGCCGGCGGCCAGGGCGGCCTCGGCGTCATCAATCCGCTTCCGGGCCACGTAGAAGTCAGCCAGGTTCCTGGCATAGCCTGCGGTCGGATACTCCCGGACCAGCAACCTGATCTCCCGCTCCACGTCCGCAAAACGCCCGGCCCGGTTGTAGATGTCGATGCGGGCCTTCCGCAGGGGGATGGCCTTCACGGGGTCGAGTCGCTGGATGGAGGCGGCCAGATCCGCCAGCCCCCGCTCCGGGCTCGTCAACC
>JBBQJK010000269.1:0-4222 GCA_038325835.1 Gammaproteobacteria bacterium | reverse complement strand
ATAGCCCCGGGGCCGGCCGCGCACGTAGCGCGGGACGCCTTCGTGGAGCCAGATCGCTGCCAGGTTGAGCCCGGGGAAGTATGTTCCCAGCCTTGCCTGGAGCATTGGGGGTAGTGGTGCGCCCCCGGCGTGGTTCATCTGCTGGCTCATCCCGGCTGCCCTCACTCGGCCCGGAGTGAATCCACGGGATCCAGCTGCGCCGCCCGCAGCGCCGGCAACACGCCCGCGATCAGGCCAATCAGCAGGGCTACGATCACGGCCAGCACCATGTAGGGCCAGGCTGGGCTGACGGGCAGCGTGGGCAGCAGCACGCCCAGCATGGCGATACACGCCAGTCCCAACAGAATGCCGCACACACCGCCGATGCCTGCCAGGAGCAGGGACTCGCCGAGAAACACATCGCGGATCTGGCGGCGCCGGGCCCCGATGGCCTGGAGCAGGCCGATCTCCGCCGTCCGCTCCCGCACCGCGATGGTCATTATGGTGAAGATGCCGACGCCACCGACCAGAAGGGAGATGCCACCGAGTGCCCCCACTGCAAACGTCACCACGTTCAGCACTGAGCCCAGCACGTCCAGCATCTGCTGCTGGGTGGTAATGGTGAAGTCCTCCCCGCCATGACGTGCAGTCAGCGTCCGGCGGATCGACTCGACAACTTCGTCGACCGGGGCGCCCTTCTCGTACATCACGTCGATCTCGAAGAGGCCCTCCCGGTTGAAGAGTTCCAGGCTCTTGGCCACGGGGATGTATACCGCGTCGTCCAGATCGAAACCGAACATCGTGCCCTTCGACTCCATGACGCCAATCACGGTGTAGCGCTGCCCACCCACACGAATGCGCTCGCCGAGGGGACTGCGCGAGCCGAAAAGTTCGTTGCGCAGCTTGCTGCCCAGAACGGCGAAGGACCGGGGCGTATTGGGATCATCCGGCGGCAGGAATTTTCCGAGCGCCACCCGGAAGGACAGGGCCTCAGTCAGCTCATCGCCGGTTCCGCTGACGATGGTCTTGCGTTCGCGGCCGCCACCTTCCACCGACCCGCTGCCCTGAACCAGGGGCAGCGTGGCCCTGACGTAGGGCAGTCGCTTCAGGGCCTCGGCGTCCGCCAGACTCAGCGGCCGCGCTGAATTCAGCACGCCCGTGGGCAGGCCAAAGGTCTGGGCCTTGCCCGGATTGACGGCGATGATGTTGGTGCCGAACTGGGTGAACTGGGCCACCATGTAATTGCGCAGGCCCTGGCCCATCGAGGTGAGCAGGACCACTGCTGCCACCCCGATCGCGATCCCGAGCGCCGTCAGGCCGCTGCGAAGCTTGTGGGACACGGCAGACGTCGCGGTGAAACCGACGAGTTCCCTGGCGTTCATTGGCGCCCCATCACCGACGACCCAGCGCTGCGACAGGATCGAGGCCGGCCGCCCGGCGCGCAGGCAGGATGCCGAAGAGCATGCCGCAGCTCATGGCCAGCAGGACCGCACCGGCCACAGCCCAGACCGGGGGACGGAAGGTGAACTCGGTGTAGAACCCGGCCAGCGCGAGCAGGATGCCGTAACCGGCGACGACGCCAACCACGGCGCCGAGCAGCGCGAGGTAGAGCGCCTCCGCCAGAAACAGCCCGAGAATCTGGCGGCGACGAGCCCCGAGGGCCTTGAGCAACCCGATCTCCTGGGTGCGCTGACTGACTGCCACCAGCATGACGTTCATGATCAGCACGCCGGCGACCAGCAGGCTGACCGCCGCAATGCCGCCCAGCGCCCGGGTCAGCGTACCGAGAATGCCGTCGAAGGTCTGGAGGACCGCATCCTGGGTCACGACGGTCACGTCTTCGTCGCCCCGATGCCGCTCCTTCAGGGTCTGGACGATGAACCGCCTGGCCGCCGGCATCGCGTCCCGGCCCCTGGCCTGCACGATGATGCGGAACAAGGCCGGCGAGTTGAAGATGCTTTGCGCCATCGCCACCGGCATCAGCACCAGCTGATCCGCATCGACCATGACGGACATGCCCTGGGGCGCCAGAACGCCGGAAATGCGACAACGTCGGTCGCTGACGCGCAGCCAGCGCCCCACCGGGGGTTCGCCGCGAAACAGTTCCCGGCCAATCGTGCTGCCGACGACGCAGACGGCGGCCTCCCGGTCCATGTCTCCTGCCGGGAGAAACTCGCCGCTCGCCATCTGCCAGCCGCGAATCTCCCGGAATGCGGCCGTGGTGCCCATGATCGTGACATCACGCTCGAGAGAACCGGACGATGCGGCCGCCTCGCCAACGATGACCGGCGCCAGGATGTCGATGGCGGCGCTCCGCTCCAGGGCGCGGGCGTCACCCAGCGTCAGGTCCCGGGGCGTAGCGCCACCGAGCATGGCAGCTCCGGCGCCGGTGGTCTCCGTGCGCCCGGGCAGGACGATCAGCAGGTTGGTGCCGAGCGACCGGAACTCATCTGTGACGTACAGGCGGGCTGCTTCACCAAGTCCGGTCAGCACCACCACGGCGGCGACGCCGATCGCCGTCGCGATCAGCATCATCGCCGTGCGCAACGGATAGCGGAACAGGGCGCCAAGAGCCAACCGATTCTGGTCGGCAACCCTCATTCCGACGAGTCCCGGACGATCTGCCCATCGCGCATCAACAGCCGGCGATGCGCCCGTTCACCGATGGCAGGATCGTGGGTGACGACGATCAGGGTCAGGCCCTGCGCGTGCAGCGCTTCCATAATCTTCACCACCTCGCCGCCGGCAGCGCTGTCCAGGTTCCCCGTCGGTTCGTCGGCTAGAAGAATCCGTGGCTGCATGACGACGGCACGGGCAATAGCCACGCGCTGACGCTCGCCGCCGGAAAGCTGGTTAGGGCGGTGATCGATCCGTGGACCCAGCCCCATATTCTCCAGCGCAGTGCGGGCCCGGTCCCGGCGGTCCGCCCGCGGCATGCCGGCCAGCAGCATCGGCAGTTCGACGTTTTCGAGGGCGCTCATCCGGGCAATCAGGTGAAAGATCTGGAAGACAAAGCCGATCTCTCGTTGCCGCGTGTCGGCCAGGCGGTCGTCAGGCATGCTGGACGTCTGCACGTCCCCCAGCCAGTACTCCCCGGCAGTGGGTCGGTCGAGCAGTCCGAGAATGTTCAGCAGCGTGGATTTGCCGGAACCGGAGGGGCCCATCAGCGAAAGGTATTCCCCCGTAGCGATGCTCAGGTTCACACCGTCCAGCGCCCGCACGAGCTGATCCCCAACCTCAAAGGTGCGGGTGAGGCCCGCCAGGCGGATCAGCGGACCGGCGACCGGCCCGGGCTTCAGGTCACTCGCGGACGGCAGCGACGCCATCGGCCACACCCTCGCGATCCACCGAAGTCACCACGAGTTCGCCGGCTTTGAGACCCGACCGGATCTCCGTGTATTCCCAGTTGGCGACCCCCTTCTCGATAGTCCTCGACGCCAGCAGACCTGTGTCGGGATTCAGGAGGAGAACACGCTTGCCGTCCAGGATCGCCTGGCTGGGAATGCGCAGGACGTTCTCCCGGTTCTCGAGAATGATTTCCACGTCGGCGCTGTAACCGGGCAACAGGTTGTACTTCTCGGGATTCTCGATCTCGGCTTCAACCTCGACGGTGCGCGCCTGTTTTTCCGTGTCGAGCACATAGGGTGCCACCCGGCGCACGAAGCCGGGGAAGCGCTGGTTCGGAAAGGCGTCCAGTGAGATCGAGGCGCGCTGCCCGGCCTTGACGGCGGGTGCGTCCACTTCATCAATGGGCGCCGAGATATACAGGCAACTACCGTCCACCAGATCCACGGTGGGCGGGGTCGGTACCCCCACAGGCGACGGCGTGACGAACTCGCCCACCTCGCCATTGATCTCTGCGACCACGCCCGCAAACGGCGCGCGCAGGATTGTCCGCTCAAGCTCGGCCTTCGCCACGTCGATGCGGGCCTGACTCACCCGCTCCTGATCGCGGGTTGCGTCACACCCCGCCGCCCGGGCGTCGGCGTCCCCCACGGCGCGTTCAGTCTCGCCTTCGGACACCAGGTTCTGGACCCTGAGCTGACGAATGCGGGTGGCGTTCTTTGCCGCCACGCTCGCCGTGGCACAGGCTTCCCGCGTCCGGCTGCGGGACGCGACGGCCTCCCGCTCCGCCTGGGACACCTGGGCGCGCTGATCCAGATTCCAGAGCTCCAGCAGGATGTCGCCCTTCCGGACTTTGTTGCCTTCCTTGAACGGGAGCCTGGCACTCTGCCCGCCCATC
>JBBQJK010000268.1:0-4227 GCA_038325835.1 Gammaproteobacteria bacterium | reverse complement strand
ACTCGTGCGGCCCGCTGAATTCGACGTCGCGCACGACATGAGCAGCATCGATGTGGTGGCGGCAGCAGCGCAGGCTTGGCGGCGCGAGGCAGCGCTCGCTACCGCACGTAATCTGAGCTATCACTATCTCGGACCCGCCGTCGTGGGCGTCCGGCTCCCACCTTCTGCCGCCGATCTGTTGCTGGGCAATCTGCTCGGCAATGCGATCGTCCACAGTCCTGACGGTGCGGAAATCCGACTTAGTTGCACACAGCACGAAGCGTCCCTGTCGCTTGAAGTCGCCAACCCGTGCGACGCGCTCGTCAGCGCCGACCTGGCGCGGATGTTCGAGCCATTCTGGCGTAAAGACCCGGCGCGCAGCGCCAATGGCCACCTGGGGCTCGGTCTCGCCCTCGTCCGTTCGTGCGCGACGCACCTCGGCATCCGCTGCGTCGCGGAACTGCGTGACGGCACTATCGTCATCGGACTGCACGAGATACCGCTCGCCTAGATCGCGATCACCCACAAATTTCAGCCGAACTTCAGACTCGCGTCAGGCTTGCACAAGCGACGGCCCGTACAGTTGACGCGTGGCACGTTCCCACCCGGGTGCTGCCGCAGATCGAATCAACTATGCGGAAGGAGCAATGCCATGGACCAGTTTCGTTTGACCCCGATCACACGCGGCCTGCAAATTGCGGGTCTTATCCTGAGTACTACAAGCGTGGCGCTCGCCGCACCGCAGCTGCCGAGCTTTGCCGGCGCAACATTTCTGCCGGGGGCGGCAATCGACCATCCCTACTTTCCGCTGATGGACAATGCAGTGCGCACTTTCAGCGGTCAGACCGTTGACGAGGACGGCGACCCGATTGTCGACAGTTTCGAACTCAAACGCCTCGGCGCGGGCCCCACTATCCTGGGTGTTCAAGCCACCACCCAGCTCGATCGTGCTTTCGTTGGCGGCCTGCTGGACGAAGAAACCTTCGATTATTAGGCGCAGGATACCGCGGGCAATGTCTGGTACCTCGGCGAGGACGTCACCAACTATGTCTATGACGGCGAAGACAGTCTCATCACGACCAACAGCTCCAGCAGTTGGCGCGCAGGCGTGAATGATGCACTGCCCGGATTCATCATGCCGGCCAACACCACACTCGGTTTCAATTACTACCAGGAGTTCGCGGCCGCCGACGCTGCGCTCGATCAAGGGCGTATCCAGGGTCATCTCGACCAGATTGTGGTCGACGCCGGAACGTTCTTCGACGTGCTGCAGATATGGGAAGGAACTGAACTCGATCCAACCGTGGGCGGCTTCAAGTATTACGCGCGCGGCTTCGGCTTGATTCTGGAGGACGAGCACCTCGATGCGCAGCTGCGCAACCCGGAGTTCTCCAAAGAGCTGGTCAGCGTCAGCGCTGTGCCTATCCCGGCGGCCCTGCCCCTGCTCGGCTCGGCGTTGTTCGGGACCCTGTTCATGCGCCGCCGAGTTTCCGTTCAGGCGCGTACCGGCTGAGTTTGTGTTTACGCGCCCCCGCCGTCCGGGGGCGCTTGCTTGCGAATGTTGAGGAAGGCGCGTGAACGGCGTGGCGGCGTGAACGGGGACATCCACCAATTGGGACATCCACCAATTTTCGCGGCGACAAAACGGTCGCGGCGAATGGTGGGTGTCCCCATTCTTGCCCCTGGCGCGCTGACCTTCTGACAGCCCGCTACCCGCCATCGAACTGAGCGTCAATGGCGGGCCTGGCTGCGCGCGCGCTGCGCGACATACGCAATCCTGACTAGCGCATAACCACCTCGACCGACTCGCCGAGTTGTGCCTGTTCGCCCACCGCTACCGCCTTGGCAATGAGCAAGATTTGCGTAATCTTGCTTTCCTTGACGTCCCAGTAGTGGGCGTGGGTGATTTTGACTTCCACCAGCGCGAGGTCGGGATCATCGACGCCGCCGGGGAACCAGGCTTGCGCGGCCTTCGTCCACAAAGATCGCGTCTTCGCCATATCGTGGGACAGATGCGCGGTCCCGGTCACGGAGACATAAGTGTCCTTATCCGGATCGGCATAGCTCATGTTCACGCCAGGCTCGAGCGCGAGTTCGTCTACAGGGCCGCCGGTATGGGACATGAAGAACCACAGGCTGGTGCGATCAGTATCGCTGATCTGCGTTGTCATCGGTCGCGAGTGCAGGTAGCCGTCTTCCTGTCTGGTCGTGAACATTGCAAACTTGATGTCTTTGATCAGAGTCCAGAGTTGGTCGACAGATCTCTCTTCTTTGTCCATGGTGTAGCTCTCCTGGGTGGGTGATTCGGCATGTCAGGGAAAATGGCTCTACACGAAACGGTGAAGTCGCCGACCTGTCGGCGCACCGCCCGATCTGCAAACTGGCTGAGCAAGAGCTCATGACAGTCGCTCCAGGGTCCAGCGTCCCGCCACGGACGCAAGTCCGCTCACTACTGTGCCCCAGGCAATGTCGATCAAACTGAGTCGCAGCGGCCAATCTTTTAAGGTCGCGAGATTGCTGAGGTCGTAGGTCGCGTAGGCAAACAAGCCAAATAGCGCGCCGGCGATGAAGGCGCGCGTGAGTGGTGAGTCGGTGCTGGCCAGCATCGCGACTGGCGATGCTGGCGGTAGCACGGCGAAGGTCAGCAGCCCGCAGGGAAACAGCACATAGAACGCGGCCGCAGCGGTCAAGTCAGGGGACGCCGCGAGCAGATGGCCGATGCCTTCCCGATAGAGCGATTTGGCGATCAGTCCCAGCCACAGCAAATCCATCAGCAGGAACGCGCCAGTGGTCGCAATGTAGGAGCTCAGAAATTTCAAGCTAATCGCTTCCCTTGTCGCCGTACCGAGCCATGAGTAGCTGCCGCTGAGCGGAACATCAAGATACGGGCGGCGCAACGCGGTGTCGGTACGCCGGCGAACAGACCATGATTTAAACCAGTAGTGTGCCGTCGCGATAGCCGCCGCCGGCGCATCGTGCTGCGTTCGTTGGTGAACAGATGATGATGACCCTGGTCGACATCATCTCTGCAGCAGGCTGCTCCTGAGCGGCGGCTGCGGTGTCACGTTGCCTGGCAACGGTCCTGCTATGGCCGGCGCAACGCGCCTTGCAGCAGCCACTCGGGAACGCCCCCGGTGTCCACCAGAAGATGAAGGTCATTGTCGCCATTGAAGATCCGGCGGTGATCAAACGCATCCTCGCGCATCTCGACAACCGCCAAGGCGCGGGTCAATACCCCGAGCACCCGCTACGGGCCCGGCCGCAACTCGCGCTGCCCGGTCAGATGGAGCAGGTCGCGGGCTCACCCACCCGCCTGGAAGCTGGGCCACATCGGCCTCGGCATAGCGCCCTTCGCGCTCAGTGCAGTAGGGTGCTGCGGGCCAGCGCCCTCTAAATCTGGACGGTGCCCTCGCGACGCGGCCGGCGACGGGCATCACTCTGGATTTCCACCGCAGCCCCGCCTAAGGTCGATCAGCGGAGCGGCCGGCGGCCCGTACCATCGCGTCTTGCGCATCTCTGAGCAGGCCTTTTATCCGGCCTATGCCCGGCGCATCGCAGACTTTGCGCTGGCTGGCTTGCCGGCGCCTGCAATGGCGATATCCTTGAGCTCAAGCCCGGCCCCACGTTCCCTGAGGTTGCCATGAACCACAGCACCAGCCTGCCGCCCGACGTGTCCCAGTTCGTCGAAGACCAACCGGACGCAGGCGTCTTCCGGGTGCGACACGACGCCTTTCGCGACCCGGCACTGTTCGAGCTTGAAATGTCGCGCATCTTCGAAGCTACGTGGTTGTTCGTGGGTCTGGAGAGCGAGCTTCCCAAGCCACATGATTTCATCACGACGCAGCTCGGGCGGGTGCCGATCATCGTGACCCGTGACGGCGCGGGCCAGTTACGCGGCTTTCGAAACAGTTGCCGTCATCGTGGCAATCTCGTGTGCCCCTTTCAGCGCGGACATCAGCGCACGCACGTCTGTCGCTATCACGGGTGGGCTTACGATAGCGGCGGGCGCAATCTGACCATCACAGGCCAGGAACACGGACAGTATCCGGCTGGCTTCGCCGCGGCCGATCACAATTTGGTCCCACTCGGCCGCCTCGAGGCTTACCGGGGGTTTGTATTTGCCAGCCTGGTACCAGACGTACCCCCCTTGCGAGAGCAGCTGGGTGATGCCCGTATTTTCCTGGACATGGTGGCAGATCAAGCCCCCTTGGGCCTGGAATACATTCCAGGGCAAGTCGCCTACACCTT
>JBBQJK010000267.1:0-4232 GCA_038325835.1 Gammaproteobacteria bacterium | reverse complement strand
CGCACGACGGCGAGTTAGCACGCCTGGCCGCCCTGCGCGAAGCTGACGAGGCCCGGGCGCGTGTGCTCGCTGCCGAGCTGCAGGCGCTCCGCCAGGCCGCAGTAGAGCAGGCTGCGGCCGACGCGAGGGCGCGTGCCGCCGCTGAACAGGCCCGCGCGGCAGATGCCCAGGCGCTCGCTGATGGGCACGCCATGGAAGCAGAGGCCGAGGGCGAGATCGTCAGCCTGATCCGCTTGAGCGGCGCCGCCCTTCACCGGGGAGACACGCGCAAGGCTGCACGGTTCCGCCAGTCGCTCGAGGCAGCGCTGACGGGCGCCCCCTCTCCGCGGCCACACCTCACGCGCAGCCTGGAGCAGCTCGACGCCCGCCTGAACGAGCTGCGCCAGTGGAAAGACTACATCGTTGCACCGAAGCGCATTGAGCTCATTGAGGAACTTGAGGCGCTGATTGGCGTCGACGAGGAGCCTGAGGCGCTGGCGGAACACATCCGCGCGCTCCGGCAGGAATGGCGGACGATCAATCAGGGTATCGCGGTCGACGTGCCGACTGAGGTGGAGCGGTTTGAGCAGGCGTACCGGGCGGCGTTCCAGCCCTGCCAGGCGTATTTCGCCGCGCAGGCTGCGATCCGTCGGGCGAATCTCGACAGCCGGAAGCGGGTACTCGAGCGCGTGATGGCCTTCGAAGCGGGGATTGATGCCGAGCAGCCAGACCATCCGCTGATCGCGCGCGTTCTGCGCGAAGCACCGCGGGACTGGCGTCGCCATGCGCCGGTCAATCGCGACGCCGGTCGTCCCATCGAGGCTGAGTTCTACCGGGCGCTGGATCGACTGCGTGCACGGGTGACGGCCTGGCACTCGCACAACGCTGCCGACAAGCAGGCGCTGATCGCGCGGGCGCAGCAGCTCGCGACGGCTGGGGACACTGCACTAGCCGTCGACGAGGTGAAGTGCCTGCAGACACAGTGGAAGACCACGGGCCCGGTGCCTCACTCGCAGTCGGAGGCACTCTGGTTGGAGTTCCGCACGCTGTGCAATGCCGTCTACGAACGCCGCCAGCGGGCGTTCGCCGAGCAGTCGGCTGCGCTGGAGTTGGCCAAGGTCCAGGCAGTGGCGTTGTGCGGGCAGATCGAGCAGTCGATGCGGCAGTCACCCGCAGACCGTCAGTCCGGCCAGGCGCTACTGCGCGAATGGCAGGCTGCGTTCGCCGCCATCGGGGAGCTGCCGCGCACCGAGGCACGGAGTCTGCGCGAGCGCTTCCAGCGCACGATGTCGAGCTATGAGGCGCTGCTGGCCGGACTGGAGCAGCGCGCCATCGACGCAGTCGAGACGCACGTCCGCACGGCCGCCAAACACGTGCGTGCTTACCAGCGCGCCGTGATTGAGTGCGCCACCGACGCCGAGCGCGAAGCCCTGCGCATTGCAGCCGACGCGTTCATGGCCGGCGTCCCGCGCTGGCCGAACAAGGGCACCAGGGAGGCGCTGCGACAGGCACTGGGACGGACAGACTCAGCCGAGTTCGCAACCGAGGACGACGCGGCTCGCGAGCTGGCGTTGCGCACACTGTGTGTCCACGCCGAGATCCTCAGCGCAGCCGCTACTCCTCCGGAGGATGCGGGCTTGCGCCGTGAGCACGAGCTGGAGTTGCTGCGCCAGGGCCTGGGCCAGGCCGGGCGCGTGGATGATCGCGCATGGGAAGCCATGCGGCTTGAGTGGCTGGGCATTAGCGCCGTGGCGCCCGGAGTCCACGACGAACTGGAGCGTCGGTTTGTGCAGTGCCTGGCACAACGCCGACCTTGCGGCACCGCCCAACCTCCCCCCCGGTTCCAGCGCGGGCGTCAGGACCCGTAGCCCGGGATGACGGCGGTGATTGCGGTGATCGCGCCTGAAGGCGCTCCTACGGCTTTGAGCCGGGCTTTGGCTTCACATAAAGCACGAGGCTGTGGTCCACCAGATCGTAGCCATGGCGGCCAACAATTTCCCGCTGCAGGCGTTCAATCTCGTCGTTGGCGAACTCCACCACCCGGCCCGTCTCGACACACACCATATGATCGTGGTGCCGGCCTGAGTCCAGCTCAAACACCGAGTGGTCGCTGGCAAAGTTGTGGCGGGTGACGAGGCCAGCCTGTTCGAACTGCGTCAGCACCCGGTACACGGTGGCCAGGCCCACGTCATCCCCCGCGTCAGCCAGGCGTCGGTAGATTTCCTCCGCGCTGAGATGCCGGGGACCACCTTCCTGCAGGAGCTCGATAATCCGCAACCGGGGGGTGGTGGCCTTGAGGCCGGCCTTTTTTAGGTCCTTGAGCTCCATCTTCTGGTGATCTGGCGTCCGGTTCATCGGCTATGATGCTCACCGATTATGGCACCCTCCGCTCATCACCGCTGGTTTCGGCCCCTCCTTCTGGCTTTGGCGGCCGGCCTCCTGGGCGGCTGCGTTTACCGCCTCGACGTGCAGCAGGGCAACCTTCTGGACCAGACGGATATTGAGGCGGTCCAGGAAGGCATGACCCGCAGCCAGGTCCGCTACCTCCTGGGCACGCCGCTGGCGGTCGATCCCTTCAAGCCCGACCGCTGGGACTACATGTACTACCTGAAACCCGGCAAGCTGAGCCGGGCAACCCAGCGCTGGGTGATCGTCCGCTTCGATGGCGACCTCGTGCGGGAAGTGAACCGGGACGTCCCGCTTGGCAGCCAGGGCTGACGTCAGCCGTAGACCGCTTTGGCGCGGGCCACGAAGGCATCCACGAGTCCGCTGCAGATCAGTTCAAACGCGGGACCCAGCAGCCAGTCGCGGGCGGCGCTAGCAAACTGGAACTGCACGCGGAGATCGATCCGGCAGCCGGGCTGAACCGCCGGGTCGCCCAGCGGGGTGACTCGCCACTCGCCGTGCAGGCTCTTGAAGGGTCCGTCCACCAGCTCCATGGTCATGCGGTGAGGCGGATCGAGGGCGTTCCGGGTGGTAAAGCTGGAGGCGAACGGCCCCCGGGATAGCGCGAGGGTTGCTACCAGTCCTGCGGAATCCCGGGAGAGGACAGAACTTGCCGTGCAGCCCGGCAGGAACTGCGGGTATGCCTCCACATCCGCGACGAGGGCAAACATGGCCTCTGCCGGGTACGGCACGATGGCACTGCGATGGACTTCACGCATCGGAAGTAAATTGTCTTTCGCTGCCCCACTGAACTTGGCAGGATTGTTGCCGAATGAGCGCCAGGAAATCCAGCAAGCCGGACAAGCCGTCGAAGCCCAGGAAGGTGGACGCCACACCCCGCCTGATTGCGGAGAATCGCAAGGCCCGCTTCGACTTCTACATTGAGGACCGGTTCGAGGCTGGTCTCGCCCTGCTGGGCTGGGAAGTGAAGAGCCTCCGGGAGGCAAAGGCCAACCTTAAAGAGTCCTACGCCATCTTCCGCAACGACGAGGCCTGGCTCATTGGCGCCCACATCACGCCGCTGACCTCCGCCTCGACCCACGTGGAGGCGGATCCGGTGCGCATGCGCAAGCTGCTGCTGCACCGCCGGGAAATCGACCGCCTGCGGGGCTCCGTGGAACGGGACGGCTACACGCTGGTGCCTCTGGCGATGAACTGGGTCAACGGCCGGGCCAAGGTCACGCTGGGTCTCGCCAAGGGCAAGAACTCCCGGGACAAGCGGGATTCCATCAAGGATCGGGACTGGCAGCGCCAGAAAGGCCGTGTGCTGCGCCGCGGGTAGGAGCGCCTTGAGGCGCGATCCCCGCCCTTGTCTTTCCGCCACCCGCCCCCAATACTTGAGTCACTGGGGGCGACATGGTTTCGACGTGGGTTACAAACCCCTTAGTGCATGCCGAGGTGCAGATCACCTCGTAAATCCATCTGCAAACACTTAGTTGCCAACGACGACAACTACGCTCTCGCTGCTTAAAAACCAGTCTTGAGAGCCTTCTGACTGGCCCGTACCTGTGCGGACCAGCACCAGGAGTCATCAACCACAGGATCGCGTGCGGGTTCGTCCGGGATCTTCACGTTAAAGCCCATCAACCGGACTGGCTGTCAGTTGTCCCTGTCCGTCGGGTAGCTGCCGGTAAGATAAAAGGCGGAATACGCATGTAGATCTGAGGGCAGCGGACTTGCGGACGCGGGTTCGATTCCCGCCGCCTCCACCAAACAAATGCAAAAGCCACCCTCGCGGTGGCTTTTTCATTTCAGAGATCGGTGCGGATGAGAATCCACGCTCAGGGCGCGAGCATCAGCCAGCGGCA
>JBBQJK010000266.1:0-4251 GCA_038325835.1 Gammaproteobacteria bacterium | reverse complement strand
GGATCTTGGGGACCCGGTCGTCCTGGCCCGGATTGCCGGTGAGGTGGGGATGGACCCGGCACGGGTAGAGGCCGGGCTCCGGGCCGGCACGGACGAGGACCGGGTGCAGGCCCTGATGGAGGAGGCGCGCACAGCGGGGGTCAGCGGGGTCCCGTTTTTCATTTTCAATGGGCAGTACGCGGTGTCCGGGGCCCAGCCTCCGGAGTCGCTCATTGAGGTGCTCGACCGCCTGGCTACCGCAGGAGCAGCTCCCGAAGGGGCGGCTTTAGCCGCGACCCTCGCGACCGGGCCTGGTCGCGCCTGAAGGCGCTCCTACCGGAATAGAACCCGTGTTCCGTAACACTGCCAGTCGCTGGGGCCTCGTGTCCCGCAATCTTCACTGGCTGATCGCGGTCATGATCGCTGTGCAGGTGCCCCTCGGCTTCTATATGAACGAGGTCTACAAGGAACTGATTGCCACCCGGAGCAACGACTACTCGCTCTTGTTGCAGGTCTCTCAGCTCCATCACACCAATGGCTTCCTGATCCTGATTCTGACCACCCTGCGTCTGGGCTGGCGCCTCGGCAATCCCACGCCAGAGATACCCCGAAGCCTCGCTGCCTATCAGCGCTATCTGGCCCGGCTGACCCACCTTTTCCTGTACGTGCTGCTCTTTGCCTTTCCGTTGTCCGGCTGGGCAACACTGTCAGCCTACGAGGGTGAGTTCCCGATCTACTTCTTCGGTTGGGAGCAGGTTCCGCGCCTCGTGCCCCAGGCTATCGATGGTTCCCATGCGCCCTATGAATTTTATGCGGCGATCCATAAAGCCTGCTGGCGGCTCGGCGCCGTCGTGCTGGGGCTGCACGTGGTGGCCGCGCTCTGGCACCACGTCGTCGTGAAGGACAGCGTGCTTAAGCGGATGCTCCGGGGAGTCTAGGCGCCGGCGAGTGATTCAACCCTCGATCAGGGCTTTGGGGCGTCCGCCGGTGGCGTTACGGCACCCGTCGGCACCGGGCCGCTCGCCGGCGCCGCCGCATCCTTGGCCACTTCCTTCGGCGTCGTGGCATAGGCAGTCAGGGCAGCAGTGAGCTTCTCCGCGTCGATCTTCGATTCCGCCCGGAGCGTCTTCAGGTAGTCAGTGATCTTGGTCCGCTGCACGAGCTGCTGGACGCGATCCTTTACCTGCTCCAGCGGCGGGAGGCTGGCGGCGCGGGTGTCTTCAAGCTTGATGACGTGCCAGCCGAACTGGGTCTGGACCGGGACGGTCGTGAACTTGCCCTTTTCCAGCTTGGCTACGGCCTCCGAGAAGGGCTGAACCATCGACTGGGCGCTGAACCACCCCAGGTCGCCACCGCTCTTGGCGGAGCCGTCCTTCGAGAACTCCTTCGCCAGCCCTGCAAAGTCACCACCAGCCTCCAGCTTCTTGATGATGGATTCGGCCAGTGCCTTGTCGTCGACCAGAATGTGCCGGGCGTTGTACTCGCCCGGGGCCTTGGCAGCCTGGGAGTCGTACTCAGCCTGGATATCGGCGTCGGTCACCGGGTTGGCGTCCAGTTGTTTCTGCAGCAGAGCCTCGCTCAACACGTTCGTGCGGCTGAGAGCGATCTGTGCCTTGACCTTCGGATCCTTTTCCAGACCTGTCTTGGTCGCCGCGTCGGCCGCCACCTCCATGCCGATGTACTGCTCCACAGCCTGCTTGAGTTCCTCCGGCGTCAGTTCCGCGGCCGACTTGCGGGCGGCAGCCTTGACGAAGGCTTCGAAGCCGGCGTTGGTCTCGGCCGGGGTGGGCGCCTTGTTGCCGAGTTGGTCGCAACCGGCCAGAACGAACAGGAGCACGGTGCAACCGGCTAGGGCGAGACGTGAGTTCATGGGAATCCTCTGCTGGGGGCTTACTGGGTTTTGGGTCTGCCCTTGCCTGCCCCGGTTTTCACAGGGGGCTTGCGGGGCGGGAACGCATGGGATGGCGCCTTGCCGGGTTTCGACTTGTCAAACTTGGGCCTCTCGAACTTCGGCCTCTCGAACTTCGGCCTCTCGAACTTCGGCTTGGCAAACCCGGGCTTCTGGCCAGCCACGGCCAGTTTACCGGTTTTCCGCGGCGGTTCGAAGGGCTGCCCGTCCTCGACCATACGCAATTGCTGCCCGACGACCCACACGCTCTTCAGGTGCTGGAGGACGGCCTCGGGCATCCCGGCCGGCAGGTCCACAAGACTGTGATCGTCCCGGATGTCGACCCGGCCGATATTGCGGCTGTCCACGCCGGCCTCGTTCGCTATGGCACCCACGATGTTGCCGGGCTTCACCCCGTGCATATGGCCAACGGCCAGCCGGTAGCGCGTCGTGCCCGATTCGGGAGGTCTGGAGGACGACCCGCCGGGGCGTTTCGCCCTCTGGAAGGGCGATCCCAGCTCAGGACCAGCGGGCCGCTCCCGTGGTGGCCGGTCGCGCTGGGGTCGATCGGAGGGCGCCCGATCCGGCTTGGGCGGCCGGGGTGGGGCCTGGGGTGCATCCGGCACGAGCAGCGGATTGTCCCCCTGTGCCAGGCGCGCCAGGGCGGCGGCAATGTCCAGCGCCGGCACCCCGTTTTCCTGCTCGTACTGCTCGATGACGCTGCGGAAGGTGGCAAGGCCCGCGCCTTCCAGCGCCTTGGTGATCTTTTCCTTGAATTTGGCAATGCGCTGGTCGTTCACGGCGGCGACCGAGGGCAGATTCATGGGCTCGATGGGCTGCCGCGTGGCCCGCTCGATGGACCGGAGCATGCCCTGCTCCCGGTAGACCACAAAGAGAATGGCCTCGCCCTTGCGCCCGGCCCGGCCGGTGCGCCCGATACGATGGATGTAGGCCTCGGTGTCGTAGGGGATGTCGTAGTTCACGACGTGGCTCACACGGTCCACGTCGAGGCCCCGGGCGGCGACGTCGGTGGCCACCAGGATGTCCAGGTCGCCACTTTTCAGGCGTGCGATGGTGCGCTCCCGCTGGGCCTGGACCATGTCGCCATTCAGCGCCGCGGCAGCAAAGCCCCGGGCCTCGAGCCGCTGGGCAATTTCCTCGGTGGCAACCTTGGTGCGGGCGAAGACGATCATGCCGTCAAAGGGCTCGACTTCAAGAATGCGGGTGAGGGCGTCGAGTTTCTGCAGGCCGCTGACCATCCAGTAGCGCTGCCGGGTGTTGGCGGCGGTCGTGGTCTTGTTCTTGATCGTGATCTCGGCGGGGTCTTTCAGATGCTTCTTGGCGATGCGCCGGATCTCCGGCGGCATGGTCGCGGAGAACAGCACGACCTGCCGGCCCGCCGGGGATTTCTCCAGCACCAGCTCGACGTCGTCGATGAAGCCCATGCGGAGCATCTCGTCGCCTTCGTCGAGGACGAGCGTGGTGAGGCTCTTGAGATCGAGCGAGCCGCGGTTCAGGTGATCGATGACGCGGCCCGGCGTGCCGACGACGACGTGCGCCCCGCGCCGGAGGCCGCCGAGCTGGGGGCCATAGGCCTGGCCACCGTAGATGGGCAGCACGTGAAAACCCGGCACGTGCTTCGCGTACTTGTGAAAGGCCTCTGCCACCTGGATCGCGAGTTCCCGGGTGGGTGCGAGCACCAGAGCCTGGGGGCCGAATTTCTTGAGATCCAGCCGGGCCAGGATGGGCAGGGCGAAAGCCGCCGTCTTGCCGGTGCCTGTCTGGGCCTGACCCACGAGATCGCGACCAGCCAGGAGGCTCGGGATCGTCTCCGCCTGGATGGGCGACGGGGACTCGTAGCCGAGGTCCCCCAGGGCCTTCAACAGGGACTCGGGCAGGGCGAGATCGGCGAACGCGATAGGGGGGGTGTCGGCGGCCATGACGATAGTGGGCTGGGTTAGCGGGGGCGCGTATTGTGCCTTAGATTGGGCAGGCCCCATTACCCGCGTATCCTTCCCGGCGTAAGCCGGGGCCGCAACGGCGAGGAATTCAGTCCATGTCTGTCTCAATCTCTACAGTCGCCCGCCTCGCCACAGACCAGATGTTTGCGGGCCTTGATGGCGTCCTCCGGAAAGGCGCAGCAGCGGCCAGGAGCAGGGGCGTGGATGAAGGTGTCTATCTCAACTGGCGGCTGGCGCCGGACATGCTGCCCCTGACCCGGCAGGTCCAGTTCGCCACCGAGATTCCGGCGCGGGGCCTGTCCCGCCTGGCGGGAGCGCCGCTCCCCGGTTTTCCCGATACGGAGACGACCTTCGATGCACTGCTCGCCCGCGTCGCCAGGGCCCGAGAGCACATCAAGGGGCTCCCGTCAGCCCCGATGGATG
>JBBQJK010000265.1:0-4257 GCA_038325835.1 Gammaproteobacteria bacterium | reverse complement strand
GGTCGCGCGTCATCAGGGAGCCGACGGCACCGGTCTGGGCGTTGGGATTGCTCGAGTCCGGCAGGTCGGCTCGGCGCTGGCAACCGATGCCAGGGTGACGGGTGCGGCGCCGATTGTGCTGGTCGCCGCGCCGCGCTTGCTGGGCGACTACCGTCGACATCCGCCTTCCGGCGTGCGCAACAGGATCGCGCTGGAAATCAAGCTTGATCTGGCGAGGCTGCCCGCGGCAGAACTGAATACTCGCGTGCGAGAGGCGCTTGCGGCACTACCCGCATCCGTCAGTGCAGGCTTCCGCGCACCCCGGCGCAGGCCAGCGGCGTAATGGCGACTGTCTTGCGGCAGCTCAGTCGCTGACTACCGCACCCTCAAGACGGCCGCTCCCGAGACCTGATCATTACGCAGGCGGGAAAGCGCGTCATTGGACCACTCCATCCGGCACTGCGTAGACGAAGTCCTCGGGCGCGGGAGCACCGAGAACCATCGCCCGCATCGGGTCTCAGGCCGCTTGGCTGCTAAGGGATGGGACCGATGATATTGGCGTCATCGATGCTCTCCTGATGCGCGATATTCAGGGAGTCTATTTCCAGTTCTGCTGCCACCCAGTCGTCCAGTTCACGGCCGGATTCGAAGTTGCGTTGCTGGGCCCGGAAATACGCTGCCTCGGCGATCTTCTGCTCACGGCTCCGGACCTCAGCCGCGGCAATCTCCGTGGCGGGCGCCGCCGCGGCTGGACCGCGGGATTTCTTCGCGGGTCGCGGCCGCGCCCGTACGGAATTGGCCGCCTTCATGCGCCGGCCCTCTTCTGCGCCAAAAGTCCCGCCGCCATGACCGCCCCAATGGCCCTCTGGGTGGCCAGCAGCGTCATCGGGAGTCGTTCGCCACATCGATGTTCCACAACAGGCTCCTTTCCGCACTTCGGCTTCGCCAACATCCCCCCTGTGCTTCTTTTATTCTCATCGTCCCGGCAAGTAAATCCATCCGGGCAATTACCTACGAAGTCTTAATTATTCGTGGCGGTCCGGGTTTTGGGGCCGGCAGACTCCGCTTAGAGGTGTTTGACCTGAGTGTTCCCCCGCGGTGGCGCAGGCACAGCCACCCGGGCCCCTATAATGCGGGGGCAGGGGACCACCGTGCTTTGCGTCGCCAGGCCGGTTGATGGACTCAGGACTCCGACGGGAATGAAGGGCCATGCTGGATCTGCCGGACCGTCCGGTTCTCGATAAGGACGGCCTTATAGGCGGGTGCCTGTGCCTGCCGATGGCCATCGATGCGCTCCGTCTGTCGGCCGAGGTCGGGGCCCTGGGTGCGGCCGTCTGGGGTACCACGGATGGCCGGGTGGGGGTTCACAAGACGGCAGAGGCGCTGTTCCTGCGTGGCCGTGCACCGGCGGAGGGTGACCTGCCGATCGAGGACCGGCCCGCCCTGGATGGCCTGCCCTACGTCAGGGAAATACTCGAGCTGCTCGGCGCTCCGCCATTGCGTTGCCTGCTGGCGCGCCTGCCCGCGGGTCGCGTCATCACCCCCCACATCGATCGTGCTCCCTACTTCGCCAAGAGCATCAGGATCCACATCCCGGTCACCACCAGCGAGCGCGTCTTCATGTTCTGCGCCGGTTACAGCTACCGGATGCGCGCCGGCGAGGTCTGGGCACTGAACAACAGCACGCAGCACGGGGTGTGGAATGCAGACGCCGAACGCTCGCGTACCCACTTGATCTGCGACTTCCTGCCGACCCCCCGCTTGCTCGGCCTGCTCGCTGCGGGTGACCGCTCCCGCGGGGTGGACGACCCGGAGGTCACGCGGCACCTGGCCGGCTCCCTGTCATGATGGTGACGGACCGGTTCGTCTTCCTGCATCTGCACAAGTCCGGCGGCAGTTTCGTCAATGCGTGCCTCCTCCGCCACGTGCCCGGCGCGCGGCAGATCGGCTCCCACCTGCCGTCCCGGCTGATTCCCGGGGACGCCAGCCAACTGCCGGTGATCGGCCTCGTCCGCAATCCCTGGAGCTATTACGTCTCCTGGTTCAGTTTCCAGCAGCACAGGCCGCAGCCGAACGCGCTTTTCCGCATCCTCAGTGACGAGGGCCGCCTGGACTTCAGCGCCACCATCCACAGGATGCTGGACCTGGGGCTGGACGACGCCCTGCTGGCGTCGGTCGTTGGCAGTTTGCCGGAGGCCTATGGCTCCGGGGGACTCAACCTGCCCGGTTTCGCCCTGGCGCAGATCCGGGGTACGGGGCTGGGCTTCTACGCCTATCTGTACGGCTACCTGTACGGGGACAGCAGGCGTCCGGTCCAGGTCGGCCGGATGGAAGAACTCCGTCAGGAAATTCCCAGGCTGTTCATCGCCGCCGGCTACACGGCCAGTGCGGACGCGCTGCAATTCCTGCAGCGCGAGGCCCCCATGAACCGCTCGCCGCACGCCGCCTACGGGAGCTACTACGACCCGGCGCTCCGGGACCGCATCCTGGCCCAGGATGCCCTGGTGATCCGCGGGCACGGCTATGCCTTCGAGGACTGAAACTTAGCGGAGTTGCTGCAGCCTGGACCAGGTGGCTTCGACGGTCGGCAGCACCCGGTCGATCAACGCCGCGTTCCGGCGCCACTTGTCCGGCGCCGGGGGCGTGTGAGTGTGGCGCGAGTCGGGGAGCGGGAGGGCGAGATGCCGGGCAAGCGCGGGGTCGACCTCCATGCCGAGGAACTGGCAGAGTCGACCGAGGGTCTCCGCTGCCGAGTCACGGAGCTCGTCGTAGCGCACCACCGTCCACTGCTCGGGAGGCAGGTTCGCCAGGTCGTCGACGATGTAGCGATTGGCGCTGTCCCACTGCCAGGCGGCGAGCTCTTCCACGGGGCGGCCCCGCTGGTGCTGCCATTGGGGCGGCAGGAGCATCGACCAAGGTCCGTCCCAGCCCGGCAGGCTGCTATAGGTGATCCAGCCACCCGAGCGCCAGGCCTCGATGATGCTGCTGATGTTCTCCCGCGGGTCGCGCCACAGGAAGATGAAACGCGCATCCGGGAACAGGCGCTGGAAAAACGGGATGCGCAGGGCATTCTTGGGGGTCTTCTCGAGGAATCGCAGGGGCCGGTCTCCTGCCGGTTGCCCCGTGGTGTCCCGCAGGCGCTCGCGGATCGACGCGAGGATCCGGTCGCCCACGCCGGGCGTCATGGCTGCTCCCGTCAGGCGATTGGAGTCTGTCCATGGGCCCCCGGGCCGGAGTTCCGGGAGCGCTTCCACGAGCCAGTGCGCTTCACCGCCCAGCGTGGCCAGGGAGCCATGGGCAGCCAGGGTCTCGAAGAGCAGTGTGCTGCCGGAGCGGGGCGCAGCCACGATGAAAATCGGCGCCCGCAGCTTGGCCGCGGCCCCCACGCCGGGGGCCGTCGCGGTGGTTGGGACGGGTCGCGGCTCGCGCAGCAGGTGGTGCAGCACCCGGCCTTCCAGCACCCGGTTCGCAGCGACGCCGTTGGTGCGCATGACCAGTTCCTCGCCCAGCCGTCGCGAGCCGGTCCGGAGCGCCTCGCAGGCGGCCTCGAAGTCCGCCCGGCCGCGCCCATCCCCGCCGTGGAGCGCCCACAGCTGCCGCCAGTCGTGGCAGAAATCCCCGAGCAGCAGGTGGTAGTGAGCGAGGCGGGTCCGTGCCGGGTCACTGGCGTCCATCGCGGCCAGTTCGCCGCGGAGGTCGCCCAGCAGCAGCTCCACTTCGGCGGGCGGCATGATCTCCGCCACCGCATTGTTCTCTGTCATTACCTGGGGATCGACAGCCGGATTGAACCGGTGCCGGGGCCACTGGGCCGGGGGCGCCCCGCCCTGGAAGACCAGCCGCCAGAACGGGGCCGATCCCGAAGTGTCCGCAACCAGGTGGATGCGCTCCACGGTGCTCGGGTTCTCCACGTGGTGGAGCCGCCAGTTGTCGAAGACCCAGGCCTCTCCGGCGGCCATATGCACGCGCTCATCGCCGCAGTGGAAGGCGACGGTGGGGTGCGTCTGGATGGGAATGTGCACCCGCACGCGATTGAACCAGTGGTAATTGATGTCCGCGTGGAGCGGCACCGTGGCGCCCGGCGCCAGCCGCATCAGCCGCGAGCGGCTCCAGACGACCCCGAAGCCCGCAAGCACCTGCCGGAGGTACGGCGCTGCACGCAGCTGCGCGGTGGGCAGCATCCTGCCTGTGACGTCGTCGTTGTCGCCACCGTCCGCACTGATGAGCCGCACGGAGGAGTTGCCGGGAAGGTCGTTCGGGTGACCAGCCCAGGCGCTGGTC